>JAIDIR010000062.1 GCA_029052615.1 Clostridia bacterium
GGATATATGCGCCCCGCCTTATCGGTGGTGAACAGAAAATCGAACAATTCGAGCGGGTCGTTCATACCCGTACAGCAAATCTTTTCCGCAAGGAAATAGCCGCTTCCGTGGTAATGGCACGCGCGCATATCGGCGTTGGAAAGGTTGCCCTGACCGTTGCCGCTTGCCGCGATTTTTCTGCCCGCGCGCTCTCCCGCCTCAATAATTATTACGGATAAATTGCGTTCACGCCGCTTTAAGCTGACCGCGCACGCAAGCCCCGCCGCACCTCCGCCTATTACGGCAACATCGTATTTCTGCATATCGTAATTTTACATCTTCACCATAGTTATGTCAAGCCTTCCAAGCTTGAATTGAGAGTTTCCAGATGCAGCTGCTCGTCTTCGAGTATGCGGCAGATAAGCGCGCGTAAGGTATCGTTTTTAAGGCGCGGCAGCATGCGCTCGTAGCCGTATATGGCATACTTTTCGCCCATTATATCGTCCTCTATCATATTGCGCAGCGACCGCGAATAGGCGACGAATTTGGTGGAATAAAAGTTGTAGTGCGCGGGCGGCGCAAAGCTGTAAACGGGCGGCGCACCCAGACGTATCAAAGCCTCGCCTAAAAGGTCGAGGTGGCGCATTTCGGCAATGGCAATGCTCTTTAAAAGCTCCGCGCGCTTTTCGTCGTTCTTGCAGGCAAAGCTGATTGAATGATAGATATACTGCAGCGTTGCGTTTAATTCACCCGCCGACGTGGCGTAGGCAGAGGAAATTATACGCGCGGCGTAGGCGTCGCATTGTAGGTCCTTGAGCGAGGGATAGCCCCCTTCCGCAATGAGAGGTTTCGGCATATAAAGAGCACTTCCTTGTAGATAGATTTTTTCCGTACTATCAAGGTATTCAGAAGCGCTTTAATTTGTTAAACGCGCAAAAGGCGGCGGAGCGATTTCGCTCCGCCGCCATTTCTGAATTTTACGTCGTTTATAAAATGTCTTTTAAGAACTGACCGGTGTAACTTTGCTCACACTCGGCAACCTGTTCGGGCGTGCCGCAGGCAATAAGCGTGCCGCCCCTGTCGCCGCCTTCCGGTCCTAAATCTATTATCCAGTCCGAAGTCTTTATGACGTCAAGATTATGCTCTATTACCACCACCGTGTTGCCGCCGTCGCGCAGCCGCGCAAGGATATTGACCAGCTTTTCCACGTCGTAGGTATGCAGACCGGTAGTCGGTTCGTCGAGGATATATATGGTCTTGCCCGTGCCGCGCTTACTTAGCTCGGTTGCAAGCTTGACCCTCTGCGCCTCGCCGCCCGAAAGGGTCGTTGCGCTCTGCCCGAGCTTGATATAGCCGAGCCCAACGTCCACCAACGTCTTTAACTTGTTGTATATTGCCGTCACGGGCGCGAAGAATTCCGCCGCCTCGTCTATGGTCATATCAAGCACGTCGGAAATGGATTTGCCCTTGTATTTGACCTCCAGCGTTTCCCTGTTGTAGCGCTTGCCGCCGCACACCTCGCACGGGACGAAGATGTCGGGCAGGAAGTGCATTGCTATCTGTAAAATGCCGTCGCCCTGACAGTGCTCGCACCTGCCGCCCGCGACGTTGAACGAAAACCTGCCGCTCTTGTATCCCCTCTCCTTGGCGTCGGGCGTGGCGGCAAAAAGGTCGCGTATCAAAGTGAATACGCCCGTATACGTTGCGGGGTTACTGCGCGGCGTTCTGCCAATGGGCTGCTGGTCGATGGCGATGACCTTATCGAAATATTCGATACCTTCGTACCCTTCCGCATTGCCGAGCTTCTTGCGCGCACCGTTCAATTTGTTGGCGAGATATGGATATAAAATTTCGTTGACGAGGCTGGATTTGCCGCTTCCCGAAACGCCCGTAACCGAGGTTATAAGCCCGACGGGGAACTGCACGTCAATGCCCTTCAAGTTGTTCTGGCGGCAACCGCAGACTCTGAAAAATCTGCCGTCCGATTGGGCGCGCATTTCGGGAACCTTGATGCTCCTGCGCCCCGCCAGAAAGTCGCCCGTAATGGACAGCGGCTGTGCCATAATATCTTCCTGCGTGCCGCACGCGACCACCTCGCCGCCGTGCACGCCCGCCTTGGGACCAATGTCGACTATATAGTCCGCCGCCTTAATGGTGTCCTCGTCGTGCTCAACGACTATTAGCGTGTTGCCCAGGTCGCGCAAGCCCTTTAACGAGTTTAAAAGCTTTTGGTTGTCGCGCTGGTGCAGACCTATGGACGGCTCGTCGAGAATATATAAAACGCCGGTGAGCGCGCTGCCTATCTGAGTCGCAAGGCGGATGCGCTGGCTCTCGCCGCCCGACAGAGTTGCCGCCGAACGCGACAGCGTTAAATAACCAAGCCCCACGTTTTCCAGAAAGCTTATGCGGTTGTTGATTTCCTTTATGATATTGTCGGCTATCATATGTTCGGTGGGCGTGAAGAATGAAAAGTCGGAAAACGCCCTTAAATCCTCCACCGACATATCGCAGATTTCCGCTATGTTTCTGCCGCCGACGGTGACCGCAAGCGCCTCCTTTTTAAGGCGTTTGCCGTGACAGCAAGGACAGTCCGACGTGCGCATATACCGCTCTATATCCCACTTGACGCTGTCAGAGCTGGTCTGGTTGTAGCGGCGCTGCAGGTTGGCGGCAAAGCCCTCCCACGCGGTTTTGTAGCTGCCCGAAAAACGGTGCGCGTTGTACTGCAAATCAATCTTTTCGCCGCCGTTGCCGTACATTAACATATCGTAAACGCCGTCGGGCAACTCGCTTACGGGAACGTCCAGCGAGAAGCCGTAGACCTTGGAAAGCGAGGTAAGATACATCTGGGTCATTGCCGAGCTGTCTAAATTCCAGCCGCTTATTTTGATTGCGCCGTCGCGAAGTGACTTGCTCTTGTCGGGGCAAATCAGGTCGGGGTCTATTATCTGCTTGAAGCCAAGACCCGAGCACTCGGGACACGCGCCCCACGGGGTGTTGAACGAGAACAGGCGCGGTTCGATTTCCTCCAGGGATATGCCGCAGTCGGGGCAGGCGTACTTGGTGGAATACAAATCCTCCCTGCCTTCACAGTCGATTATTACAAGTCCGTCGGCGAGCTTGAGCGCGCTTTCCAGACTGTCCGTAAGGCGCTTTAAAACGCCCTCTTTTACGACTAACCTGTCGACTATTACCGAGATATTGTGGCGGATATTCTTTTCAAGGCGAATATCCTCCTGCAGGTCGTAGACCGAGCCGTCAATCTTCACCCTGCCGTAACCGCTCTTTTTGTAGGAGGCGAGCTCCTTGACGAACTCGCCCTTTTTGCCGCGCACGACGGGGGCTTCGACCATTATCTTGCTGCCCTCGGGCATAAGCATAACCTTATCGGCGATTTCGTCCACCGACTGCCGCCTTATCTCCCTGCCGCACTCGGGACAGTGGGGAACGCCCACACGCGCGAACAGCAGACGGAAATAATCGTAAATTTCCGTGACCGTGCCGACCGTCGAACGCGGGTTGTGCGACGTCGTTTTTTGGTCTATTGAAATTGCGGGGGAAAGTCCGTCGATAAGCTCGACGTCGGGCTTTTCCATCTGACCCAAGAACTGCCGCGCGTACGACGAAAGACTTTCGATATACCGCCTCTGCCCCTCGGCAAAAATGGTATCGAAAGCGAGCGTCGATTTACCGCTGCCCGAAAGCCCCGTAAAAACCGTGAGCTTGTTGCGGGGAATGTGGACGTCGATATTCTTTAAATTGTTTTCCTTTGCGCCTTTGACGAAAATTTCTTCTTTCATATTTCTTTACGATTTTTTTGCTTTTAAAAGTTTTTTGCGTAAGCCCGATATAGTGTCGCGTATTTCTATCGCGCGTTCGAAATCGAGCTGTGCCGACGCTATCTTCATAAGCGCCTTCAATTTTTCTATTTCCTCGGGAATATCCGCAAGCTTAATATCGTCGCCCGCACTCTTTTTACTGGTTATGCCGAGTGAAATTTTGGCTTCCTTTATTATGGTTTTGGGCACGATGCCGTGCGCCTTATTGTAGTCGTTTTGTATCTTGCGGCGGCGTTCGGTTTCGTCGATTGCGCGGCGCATACTGCCCGTTATTTCGTCGGCGTACATTATAACGCGCCCTTCGGCGTTACGCGCCGCTCTGCCTATGGTCTGCACGAGCGAAGTTTCACTGCGCAGGAAGCCTTCCTTGTCCGCGTCCAGAATTGCAACCAGTTTGACCTCGGGCAGGTCAAGCCCCTCCCTTAAAAGGTTGATGCCGCACAGCACGTCGAATTCGTCGCCGCGCAGTCCGTTGATTATGT
>JAIDIR010000063.1 GCA_029052615.1 Clostridia bacterium
CGCGCCGACGCCTCGTAGCAGTCGAAATCGTTAAGATTTGTCGCGCTTGCTTTAATCAGCGAGTATTTGCCGTCGAATTTGTTGCCGAAAGCCTTGATTATGCCGCCGCTTTCACCCGAGAATGTGCCTTTGGACGCGTTACCGTCGGTGCCCTGTTCCGAAGACAACATAGGCTTCATCGTGGCAGTCGAACGGAAATAATTGTTTTCGACGAACGCGCTCGCGCCCAGCGTTACTCCTACTCCGTATTTTGCGTTACCGTCGAAATAGTTGTTATAGATATGTACGGTAGCTTTTCTGATACGGGGATGACGGCTGTCCGAATGGTCGTACCAGTTATGGTGATAGGTAATGCGCGCGTCGGCTTCGGAGGCGTCTTTCATACCCTGCAGATTGCACTTACCGCTGTCCCAGAAATGATTGTACGAATGGGTCACGTAGGAAGAGGATTTGGTATCGAGCGCGCCGTCGCCCTTTGCCTGGTCGCCGCTGAATTGCTTGCCGTAATAAAAATCGCAGTTATGCACCCAGATATGGTGGCACGCACTTTCAAAACCTATGCCGTCCTTGGTATTGCCCTGAAAGTTCATAAAGCCGAGATTGCGTATCTCTATGTTCGAAGATTGGGTTGCGTGTATACCCCAGCCGTTTGCGGTGGCGTCGCTGCCGATACCTTCTATCGTAACGCCCGCTTCGATTTCCTTAATTTCCAAGTCGCCGTCTTTTAAGTTGGGGACTTGCTTGGTGCCGTCGCCGACCGAGCCTATAATTCTTATACAGAGCGGTGCTGACGCACCCTTTTTAGTCGTATAGCCTTGCGCAAGAATACCGTTTATGCCTATAAGCTTATTCGAGCCGACTTCCAACTCGACAGTGGCATAATTATCGTTAGTCACGTAAACGACCTGCGCGCCCGCCTTTAAAGTTCCGTCCGTATTGTACGCGCCGGGAACGTTTCCGCCCGTAAACGCGTAGCCCGCACGCTCGTGTGCGTTTACCGTTAAGTTTTTCGCGTATGCGGGATAAGCCGTCACTTCCTCGTCATCGGAGTTAACGGGAACGACTTTCATATCGTAAGCGCCCGCCTTCAGACCGACCATATCGGCACGGTAATAATCTTTATACTGCCTTACTAAAGGCGCGTCGAGCGGCGTATATTCAGTATCCGCGGCGTCGTGCTCCTTTACGTAAACGTTGTACCACTTGGCGTTTTCCGCCGCAGTCCACTGGACGTAAGCCGCTTCCAGCGCGCCCATGGAATACTTGGTTATAGTGGGCGCGCCCTGCACGGGTCCCGAAATTTCAGGCGCGGGCGTCGTCGGCGTAGTGGGTGTTGTGGGTGTAGTCGGCGTGGTCGGAGTCGTTCCCGTGTCGGGATTTCCCGGCGTTGTCGACGTGCTCGGCGATGTCGTGCTTGTTCCCGGCGTTTCGGGCGTAGTCGACGTGCTCGGCGTCGAAGGCGTGTTAGGCGTGGTCGCCTGCTGACCGTCCTTATCGCCCGACGGGTCTTTGCCCTTTTTGCAGCCCGAGAAAGCAAAAACGCCAATACCCAGGCAAGCCGTGCATACGGCGACTAACCGCATAATCTTCTTTTTGTTCATAAATTTTCCCCCGAACGCCGTAGCTTTGCGGCGTTTATCAAATATATTTTAATTATATTATTTTTTACCCTGTATGTCAACCCGAATATGAAAAAAGCCGAGGCGCTTATTGGCGCTCGGCTTGCAATGCGTGTAATTTGGAGTAATAGCCGCCGCTTTCCAGAAGCTGTGCGTGCGTGCCGCTTTCGACTATCCGTCCGTGCTGCATAACGATAATGTTATCGGCGTTTTTGATGGTGGAAAGCCTGTGCGCGCAGATAAGCATAGTGCCTATGTTGCGCATCTTTTCAAGGCTCTCTTTTATCAGCACTTCGGTTTCGGTATCTATGTTCGCCGTCGCCTCGTCGAGGATTAGTATCTGCGGCTTGTGCAGCACCGTGCGCGCAAACGACAAAAGCTGTCTTTGCCCCTGCGAAAGGTTTTCGCCGCGCTCCGTAAGCTCCTGCTCGAGCCCGTTTTCCTGCGCGAGCACGAAGCCGTCGGCATTGACGTAGCGGCAGGCTTCCATAACATCTTCGTCGGTGAAGTCGGAATTGCCAAGTGTCAGGTTGCTTTTCACCGTGCCGCTGAATAAAAAGACGTCCTGAAGCATCTGCCC
>JAIDIR010000064.1 GCA_029052615.1 Clostridia bacterium
GTGTAAAAAAACACAATGCAAAAATTTTTCCACCACTGGTAAACCTTGCAAGGAGAAATAAAAAAAGGCGGCTCGTCCGAGCCGCCTTTTTAAAACGAATTTTTTTCAGTTAGTCCGCAATGCCTTCGTTGAGCTTTGCAAGAAGCTTATCGAGGTCGTTTCCGTGAACGTAAACCGCCTCCTCGATGGTTTCGCCGTGCGCCATTGCGCAGCCGATGCAGTGCATACCAACAGCCTGCAAAATTTCCGCGCTGTTGGGATTGATTTTGAGGCAGTCGACTATTAAAGTATCTTTGGTTATTTTAGCCATAATATATATCTCCTAAAAAACTTTTTCGTATTATTTATTTTCGCATTAAGCGCAAAAATTATTCTTCTTCACTTTCCTCTTCCGTGGACAGAATTATAACCTTGAGTTGCGTTATTCTTCTGAACTCGGCTTGAGATACGGTAATTTGCAGGTTGCGGTACGTAAGCTCGTCGCCCACCGCCGGCACCTTGCCAAGCATATCAATCACCCAGCCGCCTACCGTCGCGCTGTCGCTTTCGATATCGCCCAGCCCGAAGTAATCGCACATATCGTTTACCGTCGTGCTGCCCAGCACGTTGAACTCGGTGTCGCTGACCTTGGTTATGTCCGAAAGCACTTCGTCGTGCTCGTCCCAGATTTCGCCGACAAGCTCTTCCAGAATATCTTCCATGGTCACGATACCCACCGTGTCGCCGAACTCGCCCGAAACGACCGCCATATGCGACTTACTCTTCTGGAACTGCTTCAAAACGACGCTTATCTTTGTCGTGGGAACGATGAATATGGTCGGCTTTGCAGCCTTTTCAAGCGAAAAGCCCTCGTCGTTACGGTGCTTGATAAAGTCCTTTTCGTGCAGGATACCTATGATGTTGTCAATGGAATCCTTGTACACGGGCAAACGCGAATAGCGCGTTTCCATAAATATTTTATCAACTTCGTCAAGCTCGGTTTCGCAGTCGATGGAAACGACGTCCACGCGCGGCACCAAAATGTCCTTGGCTTCGAGGTCGGTGAACTCGATTGCGCTTCTTATGAGGTCGCTTTCCTGGGCGTTAATTCCGCCCTCCTGCTCGGCTTCCTCAACCATAATTTTCAGCTCGTCGTCGGTAATTGCGTTGTCCTCTTTGTGCTTGAATATTTTCAGAAGCAGCTTCTTCCACAGCCCGAAAAGGAAGGTGAACGGGAAGAGAAGCCACGCAAGCAGATTTATGGTAGGCGCCGCGAACCGCGCAAACCCTTCGGGGAATTCCTTTGCAAGTACCTTGGGCGTAATCTCGCCGAATATCAGCACCACCACGGTTAAAATCACGGTGGAAAGCGTGGTTGCAAGCCCCTCGTTTTGGGGTATAAGCGCAATTAAAAGCAGCGTGAACAGCGAAGATGCAAGTATGTTTACGACGTTGTTGCCTATTAAAATGGTGGTCAGCAGTCTGTCGTAATTGTCGGCAAGCTTTAAAACGCGCTTTGCACCCTTGTCGCCGTCCTCCGCCTTTGCACGCAGCCTTATTTTATTTACTGCCGTAAACGCCGTTTCGGTTGCCGAAAAGTAGCCCGACAATAAAATACATATTAGTACTACTACTAAAAAAACTATTTCAGTTGTTGTCATTATATCCTCCGTCAGAATTAAAAGCGTGAAAAAATTTTCCGCTTTTTAAAGCTTGAGAAGGATAATTTTCAATTCAAAATGCGCCCGCAAAGACTTTTCGGGCGTAATTTCCGACAGTTGAAAGCGACTTACCGCATTATAACTTCGTCGCTTAGATGGGTCGTCCATAATCTCCTCTTGAAAAAATTTCGCCTACGGAAGTATATTTTGCGTTAAAATTAACTGCAATGTTCCGTATTTGCGTACATTATAACATATTCTTTGAATATTTGCAATACAAAAGCGGATTTTTTCAATCAAACCCGCTTTTTCTCTTCTATTATACGGCGGTACTCGGCTTTGAGTTCTTCCACCGCCTCGTCCCACGTCCTGTACAGGTCGCGCTTTGCGCCATCGCAAACCTTGTTATACAGCTCTTTATCGGCTAAAATGCTCTCTATCTTTCGTGCGTACGCCTCGGGCGTTGCGGGGGCAATAAAGCCGTTTACGCCGTCCGTCACGTTGGAAGCGGTTGCCGCCCCCTCGATGAACACCGTGGGCGTGCACTGCGATGCCGCCTCCTTTTGCACCAGCGAATTGGTGTCGTACATCGACGGGAACAAAAACAACGTCGAGCGGCAGTACAGCGCCTTTAAAAGCTCCCTGTCGTACACCCTGCCGAGGTACAGCATATTGTCGGTTAAGCCGAGCGCCTCCGCCTTCTTTTTGAGCGCGGGCATATCCTTGCCGTCGCCCGCGA
This sequence comes from Clostridia bacterium, assembly GCA_029052615.1. Lineage (GTDB taxonomy): Bacteria > Bacillota > Clostridia > Christensenellales > Borkfalkiaceae > Coproplasma. The sequence continues at coordinate 2,380 of JAIDIR010000064.1, forward strand.
TAATCATTTTGAAATGCTTGTCCTTCAGCTTCGCAAGCGCTTCCACAAGGAAGAATATGTTTTTAAGCACTGTAATTCTTCCCACGAAGAAGAATACGGGCATATCCTCGGGCAGATTATATTGCGCGTTCACGCTTGCAATAAGCTCGTCCGCGTTTTCGGCGGGGGTCATATCCGTGCCCGAATACATAAAGGGCGGTTTGTGCTCCGCGCCGTAGTTTAAAAATATTTCGGAAACGGCGGGGCTTACTGCGTAATATTCGTCGCACTTGTTGAACACCTTCATGACCTTTTTGAGCATCATTCTGGTTATAAGCTTGCTGTGCGTTGCGCGGTAAAAATCCTGTTGGAACTGGGAATGCATAGTCGCAATGACGGGTATGCCGTGCTTTTTTGCGTACTTCACGCCCATCTCGCCCACCATAAACGGCGAATGGATATGCACTATGTCCAGATTGCTTTCCTTTATCGCCCTTTTGAATTTTTTATCCAGCTTGGGCAGCGGCAGGCTGTAATCGATTATAAAAAAGCGCACGCTTTTGCAGCGTACGGTTTTATACGGAAAGTCGTCTACGTACTTCTTGCCGTGCTTAGGCACGAACACGGTCACGTCGAAATTCCCGTCGGCGGCAAGGCGCTCGGCGTAGTTGTGCACCACGTTGATTACGCCGTCCACCATGGGGAAATACGTATCCAGAAACAGACCAACTTTAATCATATTCTATTCCTTTGTCTTTATGCCCTTTTTGCCCTTCGTATTCTTTTTGATTATATCGTAAATGGTTATAACCAGACCAATCAGAATGAAGATATAGAAGACCGAAAGGCGCCACGTTATTACCGACCAGACGAGCGAAGAGCCCGCCGCCACGGAGAACGCAAGCGCACCCATGCCTTCCACCACGCCCGAGTTGCCGGGGGTGGGTATAAACGAAACGCCGAAAATCGCAAAGACGTTCAAAGACATTATGCTTAAAAGCATACCGTCCACCTGACAGTTAAACGCCTTCATTACGAAATAGGGAATCGCAAAGGTGAGCGCGGACTCCGCAAAGCACACCAGCAGCAGTAAGATAAGGTACAGCGGACTTGTCGCCATCACCTTGAACGAGTTTTTAAAGTCGCTTACGACCTTGGTTGCGCGCGCGGTGGTCTTGTCAACGTCCTTGACGATTTTCATTTTATGACCGAGCTTGACGAAGCCAACCGTAAGCTTTTGCATCAGCTTGGGCAGAACGAGGAAAAGCGTTACGAACGCGGGCATAATCAGGTTTACGCCTATGCCTATCCAGCCAGTAATCTTTAATATGCTGCCGCCGCTCACGCCGTCTAAAACGCCCTGCACGGTGCCCGCTATCATCAGCGCGCCGCCCAAAATTATCCAGCACAGTATGCTTGAAAAGTATCTTATAAGCACTATTGCGGAGGAATTGCCGCCGCTTATGCCTTTGGTGTTCAGATAATAAATCTGCATCGGCTGACCGCCCGTGGAAAAGGGCGTAACCGCGTCGTAATATCTACCTAAAAAGTTTGTCTTTGCCGCCGTAGCTAAGCGGAATTTGCCCGTAACCGTCTTGCAGATTATGCAGAACTTCGAAACGTCGAGCACCATCGTAAGCAGCACGACAAGAATTAAAATCACGCAGAAAAGCGGACTTGCGTTACTTAAAACCTCGCCGAGCGACGCGCCGTTATCGTCGCCTATCTCGCCGACAATCCCGAAAAGCGACAATATTCCCAGCGCAATGACTACCACCAGGAATACGTTCCAGAATATGCGTACGCCGCGCTTCTTTTTCGCGGGCTCCGCCACCGCCTCTTCCTTGACTTCCTTAACGGTGACTTCGGTTTTCACCTCGGGCACGTTTTCGGGCACGGATTCGGGCGCAGGCTCCGCCGCCTCGGTCGGGGCATCGTTAACCGCCTCAACCTCTTCTTGATTTATATTCAGCTCGCTGTCCTTTTCGTCCACTAAATCACCCGCAACGGAAAAAGCTCCGTCTAAAATTATATTATCGCTACTTAAAGGTTATTCCCTTAAATACGAATTTTACTCAACCTTTAAGCCCCAGCATCTCGCTTTCTTGGCAAGCTCCGCGTCAAAGCTCTTCCAAAGGTTCTGAATGTGGTGGTTTTCCTCCAGCTCGGGACCCGCTTCAAGCTTTTTAACGCCGCGCTTGATTACGCCTTCAAGACAGTGGCAAACGATTATAGCCGAAATACCCCTGTTATTATGCTCGGGCGCGATTGCCATACTCAGCATATCCGCAACCTCGGGGTGCTTCATCGTCTTTATATAGGGGATAATTCCGCCGGGGAAGATGTGCCCCTTGCCCTTCTGCATAACTTCCTTTATCGAGGGGATAAGATAGCCGTAAGCTACCACCTTGTCGTCCTTTAAAATAACGGCTGCAAACTCGGGAATAAGCACGGAAAGAAGGGTTTTCGCCTCGCGCTTTTTCTGCTTGTCGTTTATGGGGCTGGTGCCGTAAAGCTTTTCGAACGCCACGTCCAGAACGTCTAGAGCCTGCATAACGTAGTCCATAAGCTTCTTTTTGTTATGCTTTGCGTAGTAAGCGACGTCCAGAATTTCATAGCCGTAGCGCTTCATAACCGCGTCGGAAAGCCTCTTCATTCTCTCGGGCACTTCCGTGGGCGGCGTTATTACGTAACAGTTCCAGTCAACCACCTTATACGCGCCCAGCTTTTCCATATGCTCCACGTAGTACGGATAGTTGTAAATTTCTATGTAGTTGCTGTCCTTGTCGAAACCGTCGATAAGCATGCCCTCCTCGTTGAGGTCGGAAAAGCTCATCGGTCCTATTATTTCTGTCATACCCAGCTCTTTAGCCCAGTCGAACAGTTTGCCGAAAAGCGCCTTGGTTACTTCGAAATCGTCGATGACGTCAAAGCGCGTAAAGCGCAGCTGCTTATAGCCGAACTTTTCGTTTACGCCGCGGTGCCAGATGCCCGCGATACGCCCCGCGATTTTGCCGTCCTTGTAAGCTAAAAACATTCGGCAATCGGCAAAACGGAAAGCGTCGTTTATTTTGGGGTCGAACTCCGCAAACTCGTCGGCGTACAGATTGCAGCACGCGTGCGGATTGCCCTTATATAAATCTATGAT
>JAIDIR010000065.1 GCA_029052615.1 Clostridia bacterium
ACTCAATTTTATTGTTACGGCACCGGTCGATATGGGCATCCGGAACAAGATAGAGCGTTAACGTTAAGGGAAGGAGCTTTATTGCAAACTTTTCCTAAGGAATACAACTTTATAGATCCGTCGGTTCCATTTAGAATGAAAGATATTGCTCGCCATATCGGTAATGCCGTACCAGTAAGATTAGGTGAAGTTATTGGGGCATCAATTCTTAGTCATATAGACAGATATAAGATTACAGAAGAAAAGGAGAAAAAGAATGAACGAGAAGAAATCACCGTTTAATATAACGATTGACAGACAAGTCATAAAATTGCTGGGTGCGCATCTTTACGGAGATACTCCAAGCGTTGTAAATGAATTGATAGCGAATTCTCATGATGCTGGAGCTCATAATGTGTGGATAACAATCAAGACAACTAAACCTTATCAGATATACGTTCAGGATGATGGAATCGGTATGTCTATTCCGGAAATTAATGACTATTATTTAAATATTGGGTATAATAGGCGTCAAGAGGTGACTTTACGAAAAGAGTTGAAAACGAACAATATAGATAGATATGATATGGGTCAAAAAGGAATAGGTAAACTTGCGGTTTTTGCTTTATCAAAAAAAGTAAGACTTATATCTGCAAAAAATCATAAATATGTGGGTTGTTTTATGGATTTCGATATAATATGTCAGAAAGATGGGCAGCCTGTTGAATTTGATCCTTCTAAGTATTTATTTGATGATAAATTATCGCAAAACGGATCAGGGACTTTGGTAATTCTGGAAAATGTTGTTAAAGATTTAGCAAAATCCTATAAGTTTATTTCAAGTAGTATAGCGCGTTCTTTTGTCCTGAATAATGGTGTTTTATCTGTACATATAAGGAAGAATGACGAACCTTTTAAAGAGATTAAACGTGCAGATATAGATTATACCGAATATCTTGATGTATTAGCTACTATAGGGTCTGATTATGAAGACATAGTGGATAAAGTTAATAAAAATTCAATTGAAGAGAAATATAAAAGAATTATTCGTTATGAAAGCCTTGTAAAAGAAACTGCACAGTTGGATAAAAAAAAGCAGCTTGATTCACTGCCAAAGAAAATAAGCGTCTTTGATAAATTAAAAAATAATCAAATTGATTTTGATTTTAGCTTTAAGGGTTGGATAGGAACAGTTAAAGATGAAGAGAGCTTCAAGAATGTATTAAAAAGAGATGGGTATTCTGACGATGATATTGCAGATAAAGATATTATCATTGTTGATGATAACAGAATATCGATTTATTCAAGAGGCAAAGTGGGAGAATATAATATTTTGCCTAAATTAAAAACTAAAGCGGCAAATGATGCTTACTTGATTGGCGAAATATATGTCGATGATTTCGAAAACGATCAACTTATTGATATGGCTACCAGTAATAGAAGAGGTTATCAAGAGGATGATATTCGTTATGAAACTTTATGTAAAAATTTGAAACTTTTAGTATCGAGAGTTGTAACTGCTAAACAAATCGTAAATCGTTTAAGGAAAGAAGATACTGACAAAGAGGAATCAGAAAAGATTAAAAGACAATTCAAAGCAGGTCATGTAAAAAGTAAAGATATTTTTGAAAATATGACTGAAGAGGATAGAAAGGCTGTTGAAGAAGATCACACTCAATTCTCACGTGCGGTTGCTTATACTTATGGGAAAGAAAACCCTAGTAAGTTATTGATTAGTCACAAGCAGGACGAATTGCGTCCTTATGGCGATTTTATAATAAATGTTTTACTTAGATTAAATAGTAATCTTCGAAATAGAATTGTTTTTACGTCGAATCCTGATTTTAGACTTAAACGAGGCGAAGACATTTTTGAAGAGTTAAAAGAATGCTTTAGACCGGAATTCTATGTCATTTTCTTATTTTCTAAATCATTTTATGATTCTAATCCATGTTTGGCAGAAGCTGGAGCTGCGTGGGCGACAAATAGAAAATATATGAATTTTGTTGTGGATATATCGTTTTCTGATATTGATAAACCGTTAAACAATGCTATTAATGGAGTAAGATTTGCCTTGTCTACGGAAGATGAGATCGTTGATTTTGCTTATGCATTAAAATCGATTTTGGAAAACATAGATAGAGAATATTATGTAGCTGATATTAAGAAAGCAATACTGGATGAATTAGATGCAAAAGAGTATAAGTTTGAATTACCGATATATTATCCTAAAAGAAAGCATCTATTGTATCCAGTATGCAGTAAATGTGGCAGAGAATTGACTCCACAAACTAATTTATCGGGAAGTATTGAATATATATGTGAATGTGGGCGAATGGCGGCCATTAAAGCTAAAATTAAATAATGTATAGTTACATGCAGAAAGTATAAACTGCGCTCAACTTAATATTAACCAGCCCGATTGTGAGTTCAGTCGGGCTGGTTTTATGCTAAAAACTTTGGGGAGTAAATTGGATCGGAAGTGCCCGAAAATTGGGGAGTATCGGGAATGAAAATTCCGTTCATTGGAGTTTCGGGGAACTGTAATATCAGCGCCATATTACGGGCTGTTTTTAGGTTTTGACAAGGTATTTCCGCTTATCGCCGAAACACCTCGCCGGGTTCGGATTCGGGGACTTTGTCCCTGAATTTCGGGGATTTTCCGTCGTGTAAACAACCGAAAACTGAGTACTGAAATTCGTCTTTATCAACTTATCTCAAAGGACGTTTTTGGGGAATTAATCCGCCGGGTCTGCCTTAAAAACTTTCGGGGCGCAGAAATTGCAATTCGGCATAAAAAATGCTATACTGGTTGCAAAGCAATACGGGAGAGGAAAAATGAAAATTTTGGTCACGGGCGGAACGGTTTTCGTAAGCAAATTCATAGCGGAATATTTCTCCGCAAACGGGCACGAAGTCTACGTTTTAAACCGCAACACCAAGCCCCAATTGCCCTCGGTCAAGCTCATTCAATGCGACCGCAAGGCGATAGATGGGCGGCTGAAAGGCTTGCATTTCGACGCCGTCATCGACGTAACCGCGTACACGGAGGAAGATATAAACAGCTTGCTCGACAACCTTGAAAGCTTTGATAACTACGTTATGATAAGCTCGAGCGCGGTATATCCCGAAACGCTCGCGTTGCCGTTTAAGGAAAGCGATACGCGCGGCGCAAACAAATTCTGGGGCGATTACGGCACGAATAAAATATCGGCTGAAAACGCTCTTATAAGGAGAGTTCCGACCGCGTATATCATAAGACCGCCATACCTTTACGGCGAGTACAACAACGTTTACCGCGAGGCGTTCGTGTTCGACTGTGCCGAAAGGGGCGCAACCTTTTATCTGCCCAAAGACGGCGCCATGCCGTTGCAGTTTTTTCACGTCGGGGATTTGTGCAGGTTCATTGAAATTATCCTCGCGCATAAACCCGCACGAAAAATATTCAACGTCGGTAATCCACCCGTGACGGTTAAAGAGTGGGTGGAGCAATGTTACCGCGCCGCAGGCAAAGCGCCGCAATTCAAATACGTTGCCGCCGGCACGGAGCAGCGCAACTATTTTCCGTTTTACGACTACGGATACGTGCTTGACGTGACCGAACAGAATAAGCTTCTGCCCGAATTGCTGCCGATTGCCGAGGGGCTAAAGCGGGCGTACGACTGGTACAAAGAAAACCGCGACAGCGTAAAGGCTAAAGATTATTTGCAATATATTCAACGCCATTTCGAAAGCTAAGCAAAAATTGTAAAAAACCGCAAAAAAGCGTTGTGGAGGAGTGCGCGAAAAAAAATTTTTCGACAAAATACGACAAAGCAAACGAAATGCATTGACAATGCCTGTTGTTACCCATAAAATTTTTCTTAACGAAAATTTATCCGGCGACGGTGAAAGCGGTAAAACGTCGTCGGGAGAGGAGGAGAAATTGACGGTAAAAGGCAAAACAGGCGCGCTTATTGCGGTGTGCGCCGGAATAGCTGCGGGCGTCGGCATAAGCGGCTGTGCGGACTTGAAAGCCACTCCGCCGCACGAGCACACTTATAACGAAAGCGAATGGATGCAGGACGACGCGGGACACTGGCGAGGCGCGACGTGCGGACACAAGGTCAGGCGCGATTACGGCGAGCACATTTACGACGGCGCCTCGGACGCGGACTGTAACGTATGCGGAAGAGTGAGAACAATTGAACAAAATAAAGACCCCGCGGAAAGCAACGGAGAGAAGCCCGACGAAGGAAAGGGCGCGACCGATGGAAAAGCCGAGGGGTTTATTATTGGCAAAAATACGGACGGGTTGATAGTCGAGGGAATAAGCGCGGAATATGCTTTGAGCACGACGAAAAGGGCGCTGAATTTTAACACTCTGGATTATGCCGTTTATCTTTCCGAAAAGGGCGTCAAGTGTGCAGAAGTGCCGCGCGAAAACTATAAAACCACGGTATATTACGGCGGTAACGAGGTTTTAACGCCGCAGGAGCTGACCGCCGACGGGCAGTATACGGCGACAATAACGCTTATAAATGCGGTATACGCGGACGGCGGAAAAGCTGGTTCGGACGGCGTTTCGGAGCAGATAAATTTTACTATTAAAAACGGTGTAATATCCTTCAGCCTGACCGAAGGCGTAACCGAACAGGTAGCCTCCGCCAACGATAAAATGAGCGCGACGTGGAGGTTTGAAGCGGTGCGCGCGAACGGCGATAAATTTACGTTTGACTCAAGCGGCGCGGAGATTTCGGCGCCCGATACCGAGAAGGTCGGCACGCGCACTGCCATCGTTAAATACGGCGGTGCGGAGAGTGAAATTGAGTACACGGTGAAGCCCGTGCCCGAGATTGTCAAAGGTGCGGTGGACGTGACCGCGAAAGACGGAACCGACAGGGAAACCGACGGCGGTTTTGCCGTGATAAGCGCGGACGATTTCAACGTGGAATTTTCGGTGAACGCGGGCTTCGATTATTCGGTCGGGACCGCGCTTTTTTATGAAGGCAAAGAGGTTAAAAGCTTAAAGCTTGAAGCCGGCGAGAAGGTTCATTTTGTGACCGTGCTCGTGACTTTTACTTACACTGTGGAGGGTGAAACGATAACCAGAGAATATTCCGAAGAATTCGGCATAACGGTGCGGAAAAAGCAGGAGGTGAATCTGCCGCTAATATATAGCGGGGCGGAGATAATGAACGGAGGAGGCACCGTGCGCCTTGTCGGACAGGAAGGATTTTCGGCAAGCGTAAACGGCGGGGCGTTGGAAATAATGAACGTTGAAGGGGAGTTCGGGCAGGCGTTCCGAGGTTTGGTTATAGACGTCGACAGGCCCGCGACCGTTAAGGTGAGGATTGCCGTGGCGGACGGCGCGTTTTGCGGCATTTCGGAAGTCGGTTGCCATGACGACTGGAGCGACGGACAAAATTTCGAGGGTGACGAGGAGGTGACCTTTTTTATTGCCGAAAGCGGGCAAAGCACGCTTTACGTATTGGCAAATAACGAGTTTGACTTAATCGTTATTCACGGAGTGGAAATTATTTTCGAGCAGTAAAAATATAAAGGCCGCCGGTTGCAAGTTTGCAACCGCCGCCCTTTTAAAT
>JAIDIR010000066.1 GCA_029052615.1 Clostridia bacterium
GTATAAATATAAAAGTTTTTTCGTGCGCTTGCCAAATGCTATGAATATATGTATAATAAAATGGTAATAAAGTTTAAATAAGGAAGGTTGGCAGATGATAAAGCTTTCAAAACGCATTTCCGAAATTTCCCCCTCGATGACGCTTGCAATCTCCGCAAAGGCTAACGAGCTTAAAGCGGCGGGCGAAAAGGTCATATCGTTCGGCGTGGGCGAGCCCGATTTCGACACCCCCGCGCACATCGTAAAGGCGGCAAAGGATGCGCTCGATTCGGGCAAGACCAAGTACGTTGCGGCGGCGGGACTTCCCGCGCTTAAAAAGAGCATTTGCGCCAAGCTGAAAAGGGAGAACGGGCTGGACTACGAGCCTTCGCAGATAATCGTTTCCAACGGCGCGAAGCACTCCATATTCAACGCGATTTTCGCGACCATTGAGGAAGGCGACGAGGTGCTTATACCCAAGCCCTACTGGCTGACCTATCCCGAGGTTATCAAAAGCTGCGGCGGCGTGCCCGTGTACATATACGCAACTCCCCGTCACGGCTACAAGGTGACGGCGGCGCAGATTGAGGCGATGATTACGCCCAAGACCAAGATGCTCATTTTCAACAGCCCCTGCAATCCCACGGGTGCGGTCTATACCGAAAGCGAGATACGCGAGATTGCGGAGGTCTGCTTACAGCACAACCTTATAGTGCTTGCCGACGAGATTTACGAAAAGCTTATATACGGCGGCGAAACGCATTTTTCCATTGCCAACGTTTCCCCCGAAATGAAGGAAAATACCATAGTTATTAACGGCGTTTCCAAGTCCTACGCTATGACGGGCTGGCGCCTTGGCTATCTTGCCGCGCCTGCAAGCGTTGCAAAGGCTATTGCTTCCTTCCAGAGCCATTCGACCTCCAACGTCAACACGATGACCCAGTACGCGACCATTGCCGCGCTGGACGGCGACGAAAAGCCCATGCTTGATATGATTAAGGCGTTCGGCGAAAGGCGCGAAAAGATGCTTGAGGTGCTGGATAGTATGAAGTGCTACGGGCTGGACTACGTAAAGCCCGACGGCGCGTTCTACGTAATGCTGCTGTGCTACAACCTGTACGGCAAGAGCTACGAGGGCGTTAAAATTCACGGCAGCTTAGACCTTTGCGAATTGCTGTTGACGCACGCCAAGGTTGCGGCTACCCCCGGCATATGCTTCGGCGACGACGACGCGATAAGACTTTCCTATGCGCTTTCGATGGAAGAGATGCTTGAAGGTCTGCGCCGCATAGCCGAATTTGCCGCTAAAGTGCAGTAAGTAAGCGCCGTTTAAAAGTAAAGTAAAATTTTGGCGGAAATTTTCAAAAAGGTATTGAAAATCCCCCTTTTTATGATAGAATATTTATAAAAGAAGTTTTATAACTTTTATCAAGGAGGATTTTTATGATAAAAATTATTTGCGGTCCCAAGGGCTCTGGCAAGACTAAACAGATTATTCAGCTTGCCAACTCTAACGCCGCGGCTGCCAAGGGTTTAAGCGTATTCGTAACCGATACCGACCGCTACGTTCACGACGTGGTGCGTTCCGTAAGATTTATTAACGTTACGGAATATAACGTTGCGGGTGAGGACGCTCTGTGCGGTTTCGTAAAGGGCGTAGTTGCGGGTAATTACGACATCGAGTACGTGTATCTTGACGGTATTGCAAGAATTGCGGGCAAAGACCTTAAAGACCTTGCCGCAACTTTCTATATGCTGGATAAAATTTCCAACCAGAGCGGTTTGGTTATTACGATAACGTGTAGCTGCGACAAGAGCGAGTTGCCCGAGTTTATCGCAAAGTATTGCTAATAGTAAATTAAAACTTTACTGCGGCGCCGCTTAATTTTTAAGTGGCGCCGTTATTATAAATTCAGGAGTGTTCAAAATGAAATTCATCAGTACGCGCGGCGGAGAAAAAGTTACGGGTGCGGAAGCCATAGTCAAAGGGCTTTCGGCAAACGGCGGACTTTTCGTGCCCGAAACCTTTCCCAAGGTGAGCGGCAAGGAAATGGAGGAGATGCTTACTATGAGCTATCCCGAACGCGCGGCAAAGGTGCTTATAAAATACCTTGACGATTACGACGAGAAGGAGCTTTTGGAAGCCTGCGAGGCGGCATACGCCAAGTTCGAAGGTCCCGACCCCGCGCCCCTCGTAAAGATAGAGGACAAGCTATATATCCTCGAACTTTTCCACGGACCGACGTGCGCGTTCAAGGATATGGCGCTCACCGTTCTGCCCTACCTTTTGAGAAAAGGGTGCGATATATGCGGCGTTAAGGAGCAGATACTCGTGCTCGTGGCGACGTCGGGCGATACCGGCAAGGCGGCGCTGGAAGGCTTTAAGGACGCGGACGGCGTAAAGATTATGGTGTTCTATCCCGACGACGGCGTATCATCCATGCAGAAGCTGCAGATGTGCACGCAGGAGGGCGGAAACGTAAACGTGGTTGCCGTCAAGGGCAACTTCGACGACTGCCAGACCGCCGTCAAGACCATTTTCAACAGTCAAGAGGACGCGGCTATTTTAAAGGAAAAGGGAACGCTTTTGTCCTCGGCAAACTCCATAAACTTCGGCAGGCTCGCACCGCAGATTGCCTACTATTTCTCGGCTTATCTTGACCTCGTTTCTTCCTCTCAGATAGAGATGGGCGAGGAGGTGGATTTCAGCGTGCCCACGGGCAACTTCGGCAACATACTTGCCGCGTACTACGCAAAGCGCATGGGCTTGCCCGTACGCAGGTTGCACTGCGCTTCCAATATGAACAACGTGCTTACCGACTTCCTTGCAAAGGGCAAGTACGACGTGCACAGGGAATTTTACAAGACCATGTCGCCTTCGATGGATATTCTCGTTTCCTCCAATCTCGAAAGACTGCTTTTTGAAGTGTCGGGCAGAAATTATAAGGTTACGGCGGAGCGCATGGCTAAGCTCAAAAGCGAGGGCGTTTACGAAATTACCGAGGACGAGAGGGCGAAGATTGCCGAAATTTTCGACGGCGGTTTTGCAGACGAGGACGAGGTTGTGGAAACGGTGTATGACCTTTTCTGCGACACGGGCTATACCATGGATACGCACACGGGCTGCGCAATGAAGGTTGCAAACGACTGGTTCTATAAGAATAAAAAGGACGTGACCAAGATGGTCGTCGTTTCCACCGCAAGCCCCTACAAGTTCCCGCAGGACGTTCTTTACGCGGTGACGGGCAACGACGTGCGCGACAGCTTTAAGGGTATCAAGAGGTTGCACGCGGCTACCGCAATGGCTATTCCCAAGAGCCTTGCAACCCTGCGCGACAAGCCAATCCGCTTTAAGACGACTGTCGCAAAGGACAAGATGTTCGATGAGGTTTTAAAATTCGTTGAGCAGAAGTAATTAAATAGAAAAATAAACCGCTGTGCAGGCAAATGCGCGGCGGTAATTTTTTTAATCAAATAATTTCAAATTGGGTATGTACAAAAGCGCAAAACGGTGATATAATGTATTTAATTAACGACAGGGGAGTGTTCTATGGACGTTACCAACCAGAGATTTATAACCATGGGCGAGCTTTTGTTAAGGCTTTCGCCCCCCAATAACGAGAAGATAAGAACGACTGACGAGTTCAAGGTTACGTACGGCGGCGCGGAGGCGAACGTTGCGGCGGCGCTTGCAAACCTTGGCGTGGACAGCTCCTATT
>JAIDIR010000067.1 GCA_029052615.1 Clostridia bacterium
ATAGTATTATATCCAAAAAGTCACATTCGGAGGATAGGTTTTGTCCGGTTACGTTAAAAAAATTGCCGTCGTCAAACAGGTCAAAAGCGGCTTCTCCGCCGACGGCGGAAGTCTTTCGGGGCTAGTCAAGGCGGAAACATACGCAGGCTTTTTAAAGGTCGAAGTTTCGCTTATCAACTTCGCGCCGCTCACCGAGGGAAGGTACGTTCTCGGCATAACCGACGGGCTCAATTTCGTCACGTTCGAGGATATGAGTTACGAGGGCGAGGTGGAAATAAACATCACCTCGGGCTTTGCTTTTCTGGTGTGCTTCTGCCATAACGGCGTTGCGCCGATTGCAAGCGCGGCGTGCGGTCAGATGGCGTGCGCCCTGCCCGACCTCAAAGAAGAGATGACCAAACGGGAGAACGTCCGCCCCAAAAAGGACGGCAAGAGCGGTGCGGCTTACGACGACGAGGCAATAGCGGAGGTCAACTATTATGAAAGTTCTTATGAAGGCGGTGCCGCTGTACGCGCGGCTGAGAAGGAAGAAAAAGACGGGCGCGCAGGCGGCAAAGATGAAAAGGCTGCTCGCACTGTCCAAAGCGAGGAAAAACAACGCGGCGTAAAGGAAGCGGCGACCGCGCAGGATAAGGGTGCGCAGGAAAAGACCGCTCAGGACAGGGGCAAAAAGAGCGCAAAGGAAACCAAGGGCAGGGAGCCAAAGGGCAAGGGAGGACTTGCCGGCGGCGATTTTTACAGCCGTATGGAAGGCGACATTAAGCGCATTTTTTCGACCTATCCAAAGGAAACCGCACTCGAAAAGGCGGTGGAAGGCAGCCGCTTCGTCAGGATAAATTACGGCGACGACAAGTATTACGTTTTCGGCGTAATGACGGTGGAAAAAAAGCCGCGTTACATATGCTACGGCGTGCCCGCGCAGAGTGCCGAAAATCCGCCGCCCAGCCTTAAGGGGTGCGCAAGCTATATCCCCGTGGACGGTTCGTCGGGTGTTAGTGGCTACTGGATGACGTATCAAGACGCCGCTACGGGCGTCTCGATAGAGATTCTCGGTTTATAAGCGTCGCAATACTTTGTCGCGAAATGCTCGCCCTCGGTCGTGTACTTCTGTGTACACTCCCGTCGGGTCTGTGCTTCCGCTCCTTGTCTTGCTCGCTTCTAACCCGAGGGACAGATTTGATAAAAAATTTCTTATAATAAAATTAAAAGGGCGTATACTGTCTGTATGCGCCTTACTTGTATTATCTGTACTATAAATTTAATTATCTTGGGCATCTGCGCGGGGGTGTACGCCTTTTCGGGCTTCAACCTGCTTGCGCTGTTTACCTTTTACAACCTTACCGCTATGCGGTGCTTCCTTGCAATCTGCTTCGTTTCCGCACTCTTTGAAATTTATATCCTGCTCGTCTTCAGACCTTACCGCGGACTTAAATAACTATATTGTCTAAAACCAGCTTGTCAAAGTCCACGCTTTCGGCAAAGTCGCGGGGCAAAAACCGCACCGTGTTGAACTTTGCGTAGTTGAAAATGTGCGGCTTCATCAGAACGGGCGTGGCTATATCCAGCCCCTCGCATATGTCCGCAAGGTAGGTAAAAAAGTCCGAATATGAAAATTTGTCCTCGCGCTCGTAAGTCAGCTGTTTTATTATTTTGCCGTCTTTTATAATCTTCGCCCAAATCCTGAACATATTATTATTTTACTAAATTACGCGCTTATTGTAAACGATAAATTGACATACGCCGCAAAAAAAGTTAAAATACTTTCGTAAACTTTTATTTCACTTGAAAGGGGTGCTTTTATGGAAGCGTTGGAAAAGGACTTACTTGCAATTCTGGAAGCGGATTCGCGCATACCCGCGGCAAGGCTTGCAGCTATGCTCGGCGTCAGCGAGGAGCAGGTAAAGGC
>JAIDIR010000068.1 GCA_029052615.1 Clostridia bacterium
GAAATATTTCCATACTCGGCGGCGAGAAGTACACCGACGATAAAGTAGTGGATATGAGCGTGCTTTCCAAAATACCCGTGGGCGGCTGCATTTCGCTGGTTGCGGGGCGCGAGCACAGGCGCAGCAAGGAACGCCGCTTTTTCAAGGAAAACGTTTACCGCGTTGCCGCCGACAATTCCGAAAAGTTCGTCGTCGTATTTTCGGACTGCACCAAGGAATTGCAGGCAAGGCAGTCGCTTGAGGAGGCTTTGTCCATTGCCAAGGCGGCAAACAAGTCCAAGAGCACCTTCCTTGCAAGCATGTCGCACGATATCCGCACGCCCATGAACACCATAGTCGGGCTGTGCACTCTGTTGCAGAGGGATATGGCGGACAAGGTTAAGCTGGTCGACCACGTCAAGCACATCGAATTGACGAGTCGACATATGCTCACGCTTATAAATGATATACTGGATATGTCCAAAATCGAGTCGGGCGAAACGACTTTGAATATTGCGGAAATCAAAATTTCCGACCTCGTTAAGGAAATTGACGAGGTAATCGCGCCCCAGGCTAAGGCTAAGGGGCTCAGCTACACCGCAAAGGTCAACGCCAAGGCGGACGAATTCCTTGGCGACAAGCTGCGCATAAAGCGCGTTATGACCAACATTTTAAACAACGCGGTCAAGTACACGCCCGACGGCGGAAAGGTGGAGTTCACCGTTCAGCAGATGGCGCGCCCCTCTTTGAAATATCTGTATCTGCAGTTTACCATTAAGGACAACGGCATAGGTATGTCCGAAAGCTTTATAAAGAAGATTTTCGAGCCGTTCACGCGCGAGCTTGCGGCAACCGACGTCGAGGGCACCGGTCTGGGTATGCCAATCGCAAAGAACCTGGTTGACCTGATGGGCGGCACAATTGCCGTTGAGAGCGAGTTGGGCGTAGGCACGACCTTCACGCTGACCTTCAAGTTCCCTTTGAGCAAGGTGGACGATTCACAGTTCTGGCTGGAGCACGGCATTTCGCGCGTGCTCGTTGTCGGCGGCAACGATATAGACGCAAAGAGCGTTACCTGGGCTATGAAAAAAGCCGAAGTTTCGGTCAGCGTTGCAAAGAACGCAAAGAGCGCTCAGTCCAGCATCGAAAAGGCGCTTATGGAGGGCAAGGGCTTTAACGCGGTGCTCTGCGACTGGCGCAGCGAAAAGACAAGCCTGCAAACCATACAGGACGTCAAGAAGGAGCTGCCCGAATACGTGCCCCTGATTGTCTTCGGCGATTGCGAGCGCGGCGAAACGCAGGCAAAGGCAATGGACGCCGGTGCAAACGGCTTCCTTTCCAAGCCCTTCCTTATGACGGCGTTCAAGGACTGCATTATCGGCTTGAAGGCGCGCGGAGAGACTGACGACGACGAACAGCTGAGCCCGCTGAGCGGCAAAAAGCTGCTTGCGGCGGAGGATAACGAACTTAACTCCATGGTGCTTTGCGAGCTTTTGAATATGGTGGGCGCAACCTGCGTGGTCAAGCCCGACGGCAAGCAGGCGTTGGAAGAGTTCGAGAACAGCTCCGAAGGTGAGTACGACGGTATTTTAATGGACGTGCAGATGCCCGTTATGGACGGCTACGAGGCGACCAAGGCGATAAGGGCAAGCGCGCACGCGCAGGCAAAGACAATTCCCATTATTGCAATGACGGCTAACGCCTTTGCCGAGGACGTAAATAACTCCTACGAGGCGGGAATGAACGCATACCTTCTTAAGCCCATTGAAATGGCTAAGCTGGAAGAATTGTTTATCGGCTTCGAAAAGTCAGGCAAGTAATTTGTGATTAAATAAAAATATGTC
>JAIDIR010000069.1 GCA_029052615.1 Clostridia bacterium
ATGAGCGTCTCGTGGGCGCGGAGGTTCGTATAAGAGACAGGTACTGGGGTTGCTGATACTGAGGCTGCTCGTAAACGGGCTGCTCGTATACGGTTTGTTCGTAAACGGGCTGTTCAGCCGCAGGCTGCTCGTATGCAGGCTGTTCGTAAACGGGTTGCTCTGCCGCAGGCTGCTCGTAAGCGGGCTGTTCGTAAACGGGTTGCTCTTCTACGGGCTGCTGATATTCGGGCTGTTCGTATACGGGCTCGTAAGCGGGCTGCGCGTATACCGCCTCTTCCTCGGGCTGAGGCTCCAAGCCGTTGTCTTCGGCAACGGTGTCTTCAAGGTCCGCGATATTGGTCGCGCACTTCTTGGCTCTTTTAAATTCAACTACCGTGCGTATAACCGCGTTAAGAAGCGCGAACAGCATAAGTGCGGTAAGAAGGTAGAGGTATATGCCGGGCGTTACGCCTTGCTTCATTATACCGAGTATTATAAGCAGCGCCGCAAATACCAGCGTTGCGGAATATCTTACGAGTGCGAAAATATTCAAGCCTGCGTTGCGTGCGGGCAAACCGTCTTTTCTGTATTTCCTGCCTACTGCAAGTCCGATTGCGTCGCATACGAAGTTGAACAGCGTCAGCACGGCTAACAACATTATAAGAACGTAAAGCGTTCCGATATAAGCGCCCGAACCGAACACCGCCCCGATGGAGGACTTGATATAGTAGAGGATGCCCGCGCCGTTAATGCCCGCGTGGGTGGAAAGCTCCAGACCGCTGAGGAATCCCGCCTGCGAACCGCTGTAAAGCTTTTCGGAAAGGCTGTTCAGAGGCGATGCGAGCACGGGGACGAATACTGTGATATCCAGAATGCTTACGACCGCCAACGTGGAAAGAATAACGCCGATGGTCTTGGAAACGCCCAGACTGCCCTTGGTCAGCACCGACTGGATGATAGCCATAATAAGCGCGCCGCCGAGGGGAATAAGCATATTGAAGCTCGTCCATGCAATACCCAGATTAGCCAGGTAGTAGGAAAGGTAAACGACGTAAACGGCGGTAATAATCACCGCTGCGATTTCAACCGCAAGCGCGCAGTTGACGCTCGTTTTCTTGTGCTTCTTGCCAAGGCATACGGGTATAATCATAATTAGCGAAACGACGCACAGCAGCGCGTAGAGAACGCACGCCAGTGAAGCTGGATCGAACTTGCCCGTATAGATGTTTATGAACCAGGGGATGCTTGAGGGGATAAGCTGTTTTTTAGCAAAGGGTGCAAGCACGTTGTCAAGCATCGAAGGGAGGTATCTGAGCAACATTCTGTCGGCTAAAGTACCCATGCCCCAGTTGTAAAGAGGTACCAGCA
>JAIDIR010000007.1 GCA_029052615.1 Clostridia bacterium
TTTATATACTATGCGAAAAAACGGTTCAAGACTGATTTCTGTGAAACAATATAGAGCGACGGATTTGGTCATTTTCGCGGCAATACTTATAGTATCCGAATTGCTTGGATATTTCGCAACGGTCTGGTTTGCCGATTCGGCGTTCTTCACGTTATCGCTGGCAATTCCCATAACCTGTCTGGTCATTGCAAGATGGGGGTGGTGGGGAGTGTTTTATCCCGTCGTAAGCGGAATAACCCACTGCCTGGTGGGGAAGCTGGGTGCAAACCACTATTTCGTCTACTGTATCGGCGGAATGTTCATAATGCTGATGCTTCTGCCCGCAAAGCTTATAGGGGTAGATAAAATAAGAAAGAAATGGTACTTCACGGCGCTGTTTGCAATAGGCGCGTGGGGGTGCGTATATCTGGGGCGCTCGGTGCTGTGGGCAATATGCTTTGCAATCCACCCCGTGGACGGCGCGACCGTCACCTCGGGCTTTGCCGGATTTGCGCTCGATCTGATGTCTTTATTCGCCGCGGTGGCGGTGCTGCTTATAATGCGCAAGCTTGACGGAATGTTCGAAGACCAGAAAAGCTATCTAAGGCGCGTTGATAAGGAAAGGCGCGACAGGATGAAATACGACGGTTTCGGGGACGAACCGGTGGAAATCGACGAAGAAGCGCTGAGTATTCTCAATAAAGACAACGATTTATATAAGTAAAATATATATCATATATATTTAATGATAGGAGGGTTGATGATGTTCAAACTCAAGTATGACGACTTTCTCGTATACGACGAGCAATCGGGTACCTACTCGATGCCTCAGGAACAGAAAGTCAGAGATGAGACTGAACGCAATCATTGGAAGACGACGGGCCTTACGATTCTGAAGGACTGGCGTCTTTATGCCATGCTCATTCCAATGATTTTGGTGTACTTGCTTTGGAAGTACCTGCCCATGTACGAACTCGTCGCGAGCTTCAAGTCCGGTAGAGAGACTTTGGCTATCGACAGAAACTGGGTCGGTATATCCAACTTTGCGCACTTGTTCAAGAGCGGCTCGGATGCAATCGATTTCTGGCGTGCTTTCAGAAATACGTTTGCGCTGGCGTTCTACGGGTTGCTGTTCGGCTTCCCCTTCCCCATAATATTGGCGCTGTTCTTCAACGAAGTCCGCTCCAATATCGCAAGAAGCGTAATGCAGGTATGTGTTTACCTTCCCAAATTCCTTTCGACGGTTATCGTTACCACCCTCGTTATCTCTCTCTTCAGAGGTAAGTCGCTTGCAGGCGCCGATCCCGGTATCGTTTCCAAGTTCTTAACCTTAATCTTCGGTGCAAAGTCGAACTTGGGCACTACGGCGGGAACGACGGGCGGTCTTATTCAGTCGGTAAAGTACTTCCGAATGATTTATATCGTAGCGGAGCTGTGGGAACACGCGGGCTACGATTCAATAGTATTCTTTGCGGCGGTTATCGCGGTTTCTCCCACTTCGTACGAAGCGGCGCAGATAGACGGTGCGGGCAAGATGGCGCAGATGAGATACGTCGTTCTTCCCAGCATTCTTTCGACCGTCGTCATAATGCTTATCATGAAGATGGGCTCGCTGCTGTCGGTCGGCTACGAAAAGCTGTGGCTGTTCTGTAATGCGCGTACGCTCAATAACTACGAAGTGGCAAGCGTCGTTTCCACGCTGGCGAATATGTGGAACGACAAGGGCGCCGTATATCAGGGCTACGGTATAGCGGCGGAAATGATGAACAACTTAATCGGTATGATCCTCGTTATAGGTTCCAACTTCATAGCGAGAAGAGCTTCCGACGTTTCGTTGTATTAAGGAGGGTACGGGGTTATGAAAAGAAAATACGAAGTATCCGAACTGATATTCAAAATAATTGCATACGTGTTCCTGATAATATTCTCGCTCATATGCATTTATCCTCTTATCTACGCGCTTTCCTCGGCGTTCAGCTCCAAGTCGGCAGTCGACGCCAGCCAGGTCGTGCTTTGGCCCGTAGGCTCTAACGGAAAGATAGGTTTTTCAATCGAAGCTTTCAAATACGTTATAGTAGATAAGGGTAACGACTTCTGGATTGCTTACGCAAATACGTTGTTTATGTGCGGCATCGGTACCGTATGGTGTATGGTTTACACCATTCTGGGCGCTTACGCACTTTCCAAGAAGAGACTGCTCGGAAGAAAGGGTTTCAACTTCTTCCTCGTGTTCACGATGTGGTTCTCCGCAGGTATTATTCCTCAGGCAATCAACTACAGCAACACCGGTAACTTCTTTGCAAGCTTAGTCGGCAGAACTTATAACCAAATCGACCTTAAATGGCTGGTAATAATCGCCATGGGTATGAACGCAACCAACCTTATCCTTTTAAGAAACTCCTTCGAGGGCGTTCCTTCCGAGATAGAGGAGGCTGCAAGAATAGACGGCGCAACCGAAATGCAGGTGCTTTTCAACGTCTTCATTCCCATGAGCAAGGCGACCCTTGCAACCATCGCGCTCTTCTTCGGAATTTCCCGTTGGAACGGCTACTTCTGGGCGGCGAAGGTTATGCCCGACCAGAAATATTCCTGGCCCGTACAGGTATTTATACGTAACTTCATCGAAAAAGAAACGGCGCTCGTCGGCGGATCCATTCCCGATGACCATACGTTCGAAAGTCAGACGCTCAGCGAATTGTCAGTCGTATACGCAATGGTTATCTGCGGCGTAATTCCCATCCTGATTATTTACCCCTTCATTCAGAAGTATTTTGCAAAGGGCGTAAATATGGGCGGCGTAAAAGAGTAATAAAGAATAATTATTTAAGTTTGATACGGGCGTGAGCCTGAATTATAAAATCAATAATAAATTAAGGAGAAAAATAATGAACAAGAAACTCAAAATTGCTACTGCTGCGGTTTCCGTAGTGATGGCAGGAACGATGGCTGTCGGTATGTTCGGTTGTGTAAAACCGAAGCCGAAGAGCACTCAGGAAAAGTATCAGGTTGCCGCTGAGGACGCTATTAAAGACGTAACGCTTAACATCAACATCGGCGACGCCGCTCAGAGGTCCATCAGCTTCGGTTACGGCGAACTGCTTTCCGGTACCGTTAAGCTTCCCGACGGCAACAACTATACGTCTTCTTCGCTTAAACCCGCATGGGCAGCGTTCGAGAAGATGGTAGGCTGCCATTTCAACGACGTATGGAAGAGCGCTTCCAAGAAGATCGAAACTGCTAAATCGGCAACGGCTGACGGCTCCAAGCTTTCCGATATGGATATAATCACCGACGGCGCTGCTAACGTTTCCAAGTTCAGCACCGATCTGCTTGATCTGTCCAACTACCTGGAAGAAATGCCCAACTACAAGAAGTTCCTTGACGCGAACCCCATCGTTCGTCTGTCGCTGACTTCCGATACCGAGCACGGCTCGATGTACTACGCTCCTTACTTCGACGGTAACAACGATATCGAAAAGTACGAGCTCTTCAAGACCAACTGGGTAGAGACTCTGCTTGACGGTACCGATGTCGGTGATACCGAAACGACCTACGCTTCGCACGGTGCTGTTAAAAAGGCTATCGGCGGCGAATATAAAGACACTCTTACGACTTCTACCGCAATCGAGTCCTTCATGGGCAAAACCGGTAAGTGGAAGGCAGAAGTTCTTGATAAGGACGGCAAGAAGCTTGACGCAGGCATCACCGTGAATTACGACAAGGCTCTTGCAGCTGCTAAGGGCTCCGACGGTCTCGGCGCAGCCGTAACCGCAGCCGCAGGCAAGGCTTACACCGGCGACAGCGGTAACATCGTTGACATCATGAACTTTGCTATCAACGAGAAAGAGGGTGCAGTTACCGGTGCTCAGCTCAAGAAAATTCTTAACGAGTACGTAAAAGTTGCTTACTACGTAGGCGATACCGACACTCAGTTCTATACCCAGGAAGGCTACAAGCTGTCCGACGTATTCGCGGGCTATTCCGCAGCTTGGGACGTTGACCTCTATGCGGCAATCGGTAGAGTTCTCGTAACCAACCCTTCGATTCTTAAGTCCGGTAAGACCGGTCATATCGGCGACGCAAATGCGACTCCTCATAAGAACCTGTATCTGCTCAGTGCTCGTACCAACGATATGCAGAGAATGATCGACTCCGTTTCGATGATCGGTCAGCTCTACGGCGTGCGCGGTCTCGAGAGCAAGAACCTGTATTCCTACGTAGGTTCCGACGGCAAGATAAAGGATCCCCGCGGCGACGCTAAGTCCTACGAGGCAATGGAGAGATTCCACACGTTCTGGCAGGAAGGTCTTATTACCGACGGCGTCGTAAAAGGCTCGGATGGTAAGCAGTCCTACTATGCTAAGGATACTCAGGAAGCTCTTTCCACCTACGACTACGTAAATACGCAGACGCCCGGCGGCTTCCAGCTTGAAGAAATCGTCAGCAAGTACGATCTTGAAGACGGATATTACTATACGCCTATTATTACCCCCGTATCCAAGTGGAACGACGGCAAGGAGCAGGTAATGAGATTTACCGAATCCTGGCGTACCACCAAGGATACCGGATTCTGCGTACCCGTTGCAAACGTTAAGGATAATCCCGAAAAGCTGAGAGCGGTTCTTACCTTCATCGATAAGATGTTCTCCAACGACGGTCAGATTCTCCTTACCTACGGACCTATGGCTTCCAGCGCAACCGCAAACGACGGCTTCTGGTACAATGCAGAGGCTACCACGGATCAGGTAAACGCAGGCACCTACTTCGAATACGGCGGTAAGAAGCTCTATTCGACCGTTGCTTACGCAGGTTCCTACCAGCCTACGATCTGCGCTAACGTTTACAACGCATACTACGGCAAGTCCGTAAACGACGTTAAGTTCGATGCTTCCAGCCTTACCTATGCGGGCGGCGACGAAGTCGTAAAGGTTCCCGATACGAAGAACGATAAGGTTGCGAATAAGGCTAAGTTCGAGGAAGATACCTATTACGTTAACTCCAAGGGCGAGTTCGTAAAGGCAGCTAAGGACAGCGCTTCTTCGGCTGACGTATACGTAGTTAAGGGCACCGTTGCTGCAAACACCGCAGTAACCGGCGAGGCATGCTATATCGTAACCGATAAGGGTCTGTTGGCAGGCAAAGACGGTAAGAGAGTTCCTCTCATCAGCAATACCGTAAGCCAGTGGACGACCAACGCAACCCTCAACTACACCAACTTCGCAAGATACGTCATCGGTTCCGCACTTCCCATCGGTAACAAGCTTCAGTCCTTCGAGTTCCAGCTTACTTCCGCAATGGGCAGAAAGGGCGCTACCGTAGTCAACGCAGGTCTCGGCAGCCCCAGCGATCCTACCGACGGCGTAATCAAGCACACCGTTAACGTTATGACCAAGAATCTTTGGTACACCGTCGTTCCTACGTTGCTTCCTTACTCCGTAGCTGATACCTCTTCGCTTACCGGTGATCACAACAGACTTTACACCGGCGACGCAGGCAACTACTTCTCCAACAACAAGAACGATAACACCAACCTGTACTGGCAGATTATCAAGTACGGTATGGACGCAGGTCAGATTACTGCAAAGTACTCCGGACTTGAGTTACCTTCTTCCGGCACCGTTACCGCACAGCAGATCATGCAGAAGCTTGAGGAAGTAGACGGCTACACCGCTTACGTAAACATCAAGAACAAGGCATGGCAGGCAAGCAGAAAGTTCTACGATGCAATCAAATAATCATTAAGTAGAATCGTTTCAAAAATCAATTATTGTTTGTTACGCGCCCGCCTTCGGGCGGGCGCGGAATAAAACATTTGGGGAATGTGATATGAAAACTCAAATGAAGTTTCAAAAAATCTTAGCGCTGATTTCTTTGATAACTGCTGCTCTTGCCGTAGTGTTATCATTGTGCTTTTGCAGCGGCGTTATGAACGGCATCATAAACTATTCGACTGATTATGCCGGATATGACGAATACGGAGTTGATAATTTATACAACTTCTCTCAGGGCATAAACAACGCCCTCGTTATAATGGCAATAGTATTCCTTCTTGGAACCGTTCTTCTTTTCGCAATGGGATGCAATAAGAGGAGGAATTATTACCCCACCAACTACGTGGCAATCGGCGTATACGCAGCAGTTGCGTTCGCGTTCGCAATCTTTATGGTTATTACGTGCGCAATGTGCTTAGTGTATATGGGTCAAATCGATTTTGCTGCATGGAAAGCATACGAATCTGAACAGGAAATGGGTATCGGCGGTGAGCTGGTTTACTCGCATACTCAGTATTACAGCCACAACTGTGCGACTTTGGTACTCGGTATCCTGCTTGCAGTGGTCGTTATTGCCGAAATAGTCGTGTGGATACTTAACTTAGTTTGGAAAATAAAACTTATGAAGGGCGAAAAAGCACTCCTTGCTCAGGGCGTAGCTCAATCGACGGCTGAAATGGAGGTGGCGTAATGGATAAGAACCTTATCGTACAGGACGATATTCTCCGTTATAAAAAGAACAAGTTTGCATCTTCGTTCGCAATACTTGCACTCGTTTTCAACTGTCTGTACTTCACGCTTCTGTACGCAGTTTGCGAGACGGCTTTATATAAAGTCTCTCTTGGTTTCTCGGTTATAGTTAACCTTTTGGTATTGCTTGCGGGCTTCTACGCTTCCGAAGGCATCAAGGGTTACAACAAAAAATTCGCTATAGTTCTCATAGTGCTTGCGGCAGTGCAGGTATTAAGAATTATTTATTATCCTATTATCGGTATGGCGAACAAATGGCTTGCAAACGATAACCATTACTTCGGAATACCTATGAACAATACGGCGAACGGCTTGATGATGATTGTCTATCTTGCCGGTTCGGCTGCCTGCTTTATCGTTTCCGCAGTTCAGGGCTTTATCGTAGCAAGAAGACTTGAAGTCTTCCAGAAGAAGCTTGACAACGGCGAAGTATCCGTTGAAGCTACGCTTGCCGAAATCGAAGCGGAAGAGGCAGAGGCGAGAGAGCTGGCTTTGAAGGCGGCTGAAGAAGCGGCGGCGCTTGAAGCTGCACAGGCTTCCCAGGACGCTCAGTCTCCCGTAGCGGAAGCAACCGTTGAGGCGCAGGATAAGACCGTTTCTTCCGAGGAGGCAGACAATGGCTAACTTAAGTTTACAGCATATTGAAAAGATTTACGACGGCGGCGTTCAGGCGGTCTGGGATTTCAATCTCGACGTTGAGGACGGCGAGCTCATCGTATTGGTAGGACCTTCCGGCTGC
Source organism: Clostridia bacterium (assembly GCA_029052615.1). Classification (GTDB taxonomy): domain Bacteria; phylum Bacillota; class Clostridia; order Christensenellales; family Borkfalkiaceae; genus Coproplasma. The sequence continues at coordinate 7,240 of JAIDIR010000007.1, forward strand.
GGTAAGTCCACCACGCTCAGAATGGTTGCGGGTCTTGAAGATATATCGAGCGGTCAGCTCATTATCGACGGTAAGGACTGTACCAGACTTCCGCCCAAGGACAGAGATATTTCCATGGTTTTCCAGAACTATGCGCTTTACGGGCATATGACTATTTACGAAAACATGGCGTTCTCCCTTACGCTCCGTAAGGAAAAGAAAGATATAATTCACAGAAAGGTTATGGCTGCGGCTGAGATTCTCGATCTGAAGTCCCAGCTCAACAAGAAGCCCAAGCAGCTTTCCGGCGGTCAGCGCCAGCGTGTTGCAATGGGACGTGCTATCGTACGTAACCCCAAGGTGTTCCTCTTTGACGAACCCTTGTCTAACCTCGACGCAAAGTTGCGCGGTTCGATGCGCCGCGAAATTATGCTTCTGCACAAGAAGCTTAACGCGACCATGATGTACGTAACTCACGACCAGACCGAAGCTCTTACGCTTGCGGACAGAATCGTATGTATGTCTATGGGCCACGTTCAGCAGATAGGTAAGCCTATCGAACTGTACGAGCATCCTGCAAATACCTTCGTTGCAACCTTCATAGGACTTCCTCCCATGAATATGTTCGACGGAAAGATAGAGGGCGGCAAGTTCGTAAGCGAGCTGTTTGAATATCCCCTCACGGCGGATCAGGCAGAAAAGCTTAAAGAATACGAGGGTAAAGACGTTATCCTTGGCGCGCGTCCCGAAAATATCGTGCGCGAGGGTACTATACCTTTCGTAGTAACCAACAACGAAAACCTTGGTATGAATACCTTGGTTCACGGCAAAATCGACGGCAAAAAGATAGTCGTATGTAAGTTTGCGGAGTGGTGCAACTACAAGTTCGGAGACGAAATCAAACTCGGTTTCGACCCCGAGCGTATGCACTTCTTCGATAAAGAAACTACGCAGGCGATTATTTAAGGAGGTGTAGTCATGGAAGAAAATGAAAACGTAGTAGTTGAAGAACAGCAGGCTACCCCCACTGAAACGGTTGTTGAAGAAACTGCCGTAGCGGCAAGCGGACCCAAAAAGGAAAGCTTCGGTGCAAAGGTTAAGGAATGGTTCAGAAAGCAGGCGGTTACTCTTAAGAGAAAGCCCCAGAGAATTGCTTTCCTGTTCTTCATAATCAGCTCGGTAATGTATCTGATCGGCTTGAACGTGTTCTCGCCCGGTCCCGTAATCGACTTCCCTTCGCAGAGCTATCTGGGTCTGTCCGTATTTGTAACCACGCTTTTCTCTATACTGGTGCTGGTGCTCTTTATGAACACCTTCCCCAAGCGCGGCATCAAATATAAGAAGACCGGCAAAAAGCACAATATGAACTACATAATGCTTGCGCTTACGTTCGTATTCGTAATCGTTATGTTCCTTATGGACTTGCTCTATTACAAGCAGCTTACCGGCTGTATCAACGGTAACGAAGCAAAGTTCTTCCTCAATGCAGAGCAGGCGGCGCCCTATGCTAAGTATTTCACCGAAGACGCGGCGAACCTTGCTTATGACGCAGGCAGCTACAAGTCCTATCTTGTCAGCGCACTGCATCTTGACATTGCTCATATGGTATTCCTCGGAATATCGGCGGTGTTGCTTGCAACCCTTCCTCTCTACAAGAAGCTCATTCTTAAAATCAACACTTCCAAAGTCGTTGAGAGCACGGAGATCAAGGAAGTTATCGACACCGAAGACGAGTGATTTTATAACAAAATTATTTAGCAGGCAATTTGGTATAACCGGCAAGTATTCTTGTCGGTTATTATCAAAAATAGGATAAAATGTCAAAAAAGAAGAAAAAGAACAAGGAAACCACAATCGAAAACTTCTATGATTTGCGAACCAAGGAAGTGGACGATCTCGTGGCGGCGTTGAAGGGCGAAATCGACGAAGACGAGGCTGAGCCGATTACCACCAACATTGCCGAAATAACGGGAGAGGAACAGACGGCAAAGCCCGGTTCCAAGAAAGCCGAATTCGACCCGTACAAAAGGGACAAGCTTTCTAATATTCCCGTTTGGGTAAAAGCAATCTTCATAAAGTGGTGGTTTGCAGGCGCGGTTTGCTATTTCATTTTAATGGGGCTGGGCAGAGTTGTGCCCGACGCGCTTGACCAAGCCGTGCTTGCGGGTTGCGTGCTTGGCATATTTACCGATATGTTCGTCAACCCCATATTCAGATTTATGGAGTCGTCGGAAAAGGAATACAACAAATATATGATGTTTCCCTTTCCCTTCAAGCAGTTCTGGACGTTCTTTACAAACATTATCTATTATCTGGTCGTAGGACTTTTGGTAATGCTGATGTACAGCGGTATCAACCAGCTGTTTAACCTGATAAATAACAACTACGACGGATACGTTACCATAGCCGTAGGACCGCTTATATACGGCACCTTCTGCGTTTTGGTCGATATGGCGTTTATCGGCGTGAAGGATTTAATAGTCTTCCTCGTCAAGCGCGCAAAGCGCAAGAAGGCGGAGGCGAACGAACTAATCGAAGATACGGCGGAGAGTAAGGAGGAAAAACAGGATGTTTAAATTGTTGTTTGCGTCAAGCACGACGGCGTGTTTCGAATTGGAAAACACAAATCCCTACTATGCACCCCAAAAGTACTGCGTTACGCTTAACGGTCAGGCGCAGGGAGAGGAAAAGGACAGCAACGTTTTTTCGCTTTTCAATCTTACGCCCGACACCGAATATACCGTAGGCACCACGGCGGACGGCTTTACGCTTAAATTCCGCACCGATAAGGAGAGCGGCTGTGTAAACGTAAAGGACCTCGGCGCAAAGGGCGACGGCGTTACAGACGACACTTACTATATCCAGATGGCGATAGACAGCTGCCCGCGCGGCGGCAGGGTAATAATTCCCGAGGGAAGCTTTTATACCCGCCCCATAGTTCTCGCGTCGGATATAACCATAGAAATTCAAAAGGGTGGCGAAATTTTGGGCGATATCGTAGAGGAGCATTACCCTTATGTTCCCGCCAAAATCGAGCACGACGACGGTACGGAAGAGATTATGGCAACGTGGGAGGGCAATCCCTATCCCTGCCACCAGTCCTTCGTGTCGGCTTATAAGAAAGAAAATATAAGAATAGTAGGCGAGGGCGCTATAAACGGCAACGCCGATAAGTCCACCTGGTGGGCGACCCCCAAGGGCAGGGCGGTTGCAAGACCCCGCCTCGTCACGCTGAACAAGTGCAAGAACGTCGTTTTCCACGGCGTAACCTGCAAAAACTCGGCGGCGTGGAATTTGCATCCCTTCTTCTCGGAGGATTTGGGCTTCTACGATTTAAGAGTGCAGAACCCTTACACGGGACCCAACACCGACGGGCTTGACCCCGAAAGCTGCAACCGCGTGGAAATAGTCGGCTGTATATTCTCGGTCGGCGACGACTGCGTGGCAATCAAGGCGGGCAAGCTGTATCTGGGCGCAAAGTACAAGACTCCCGCAAACAACCATACCATAAGAAACGACCTCTTCCAGAACGGTCACGGCGCAATAGTGCTTGGCAGCGAAATTTCGGGAGGCGTTAAAAACCTCACCGTTTGCCAGTGCGTGTTCAAGCATACCGACAGGGGCTTGCGCATTAAGTCGCGCAGGGGCAGGGGCAAGGATTCGATAATCGACGGCGTAGTATTCGAAAACATCAAAATGATAAACGTCATCACGCCGCTTGTTATCAATATGTATTACTTCTGCGACCCCGACGGTCACACCGAATACGTCTGGTCGAGGGAGAAGCACCCCGTAGGCGACGACACGCCTTATCTGGGTAAGTTCGCGTTCAAGGATATCGAATGCACCGAGTGCGAGTGTATGTGCGCGTACTTCGACGGGCTTGTCGAACAGCCGGTCAAGGAAGTCGTGCTTGAAAACGTAAGCTTCTCGTTCAAAGAGGATGCAAAGCCCTTCAAGCCTGCAATGCTCGAAAACGTGAGGGAATTCTGCAAGGAAGGACTTTATATCGACAACGTTGAAAAAGTCACGCTTAAAAACGTCACGTTCGAGGGCGTTCAGGGCGAGAATATAATAAATAAAAATTGCGGCAAACTCACCGTAATCTGAGTTTGGTTAAGGTTTAATATGAAATACGACGTAATTGATAAATACATTGACAGACTGATAGAAGAAACGCAGCCCGACGCTCCCATATGGAATATCGAGAACATCAGACTGGGCAAAAAGCCGGCGTGGAACTATATCGACGGCTGCATGATGACCTCACTGTACACCATTTATAAGCAGACGGGCGACAAGAAATATCTTGACTTTATCGACAGGTTCGTCGACTATTACGTATTCGACGACGGCACTATCCGCGGCTATAAGATTGAAACCTACAACCTTGACAACCTCAACGAGGGCAGAATTTTGTTCGACCTCTACAAGGAGACGGGCAAGGAAAAGTATGCAAAGGCCATCGAGCTTCTGCACAGACAGATAGTCGAGCAGCCGCGCACCGAATACGGCAACTTCTGGCACAAGGCTATTTATCCCAACCAGGTTTGGCTTGACGGTATGTATATGTCCGAGGTGTTCTATACGCGCTACGTTGCGGAAGTCGGCAACGGCGATTTTTCTGAAATCGTCAAGCAGTTCAAGAGCGTTTTCGACCATATGTACGACAAGAAAAAGCGCCTTTACTATCACGGCTGGGACTGCTCCAAGCAGGCGTTCTGGGCGGATAAGCAGACGGGACTTTCCAAAAACTTCTGGCTGCGCTCCATCGGCTGGTACTGCGTAGCGGTCACCGACGTTCTTTCCTATCTGCCCGAAAGCGCGGTTGAGGAAAAGAAGGCGCTCGGCGAAATCTTCAAGGCGACGATAGAGGGCTTGGAACAGTATATCGACCCCAAGACCAATATGTTCTGGCAGGTCGTCGACCATATCGGCAGGGAGGGCAATTACGCCGAAACTTCCGGCTCTTCCATGATTGCCTACGCAATGATGAAGGGCGCAAGGCTGGGCTACGTGGACAAGCGTTTTGCCGAGGTCGGAAAGAGCGTTTTCAACGGCATCTGCGACAAGTATCTGAAAGAGACGGACGGCAAGCTCAACCTGGGCGGCATCTGTCTGGTTGCGGGGCTCGGACCCGAAAACAATCCCAGACGCGACGGCTCGTATGAATATTACATATCCGAGCCCGTAGTCGAAAACGACGCAAAGGGCACGGGACCGTTCGTAATGGCGTATACGGAAATCAAACAGCTTTAAAATAATTAACAAGCGGCGGGCGCAAGTACTTGCGCCCGCTTTTTTTATGCAACATATAAGCGAATATCGGCAACTTAAAGGTTTTATATTACGAGCGCAAGGGGAAATATGGTATTATATAAACGGAGATAACCATGCGCATTATTTACGAAAAAGTTAAAGAGGGCGAGGAGGAGGTCATAATCGTGCGGTGCAAAAAGGTCACCGAGGATATGACTTACGCCGCAAGGACTTTAAACGCCGTGATAGGCGGAGTTACCGCCGTCAAGGACGGCGAAATTTACAAGCTGCCGCTGTGCGATATTTACTATTTCGAGGTGGTGGACAACAACTCGTTTTTGTATTGCGAAAGCGAGGTGTACGAAAGCAAGCTTAAGCTTTACGAGTTTGAGGAGCTGACGTACGGCACGCATTTTTTCCGTGCCACAAAGTCCACGGTAATCAACGCGGACAGAATAGTGTGCGTTTCGCCCGCGCTCTACGGCAGGTTTACGGCAACGCTGGATAATGGCGAAAAGGTAATGGTTTCGCGGTCGTACGTATCCTCGCTGAAAAGGATAATGGGGTTATAAGGGGGCGGTTATGAACATAAAGCAGCTTTTAAAAACTTTTTGTTTTCACTACGTTTTAATATACGGCTTGACTATGATGGCTTCCTTTTTCTGGTGCCTTGCAAGCGGCGATACGTCGGTTCCGCTCGGATTTTTCTGGAAAGCAATGATATTCTCGCTCGTTGCGGACGCACCCCTGTTCGTGTTCTGGTCGAAAAAGGAGCTTACCTCCAAACAGACGCTTATACGCATTATAATACACGGCGTACTTCTGGAAATACTGTTGCCGACAGCCGGCTGGTTTATCGGTATGTGGCGCGGCGTGGGCGGTTTCTTCGTGTTCTTTGCCACGGTGCTTATCGTTGACGCAAGTATTTTCGGAATAACATATTTAAAGACTTCGGTCGAGGCGGGGAATATAAATTCGGCGCTGAGAAGGCGCAAGTGCAAGAGTGAAAAAAAGGAGGAAGAGGTCGATGGATTCGGAGAAGATAATAGAGATTGAAAATCTGAATAAGTCGTTTAAGGAGGTTCACGCCGTAAACGACTTGAGCTTTTCGGTGCGCAAAGGCGAACTGTTTGCCTTTCTGGGCGTCAACGGCGCGGGCAAGAGCACTACCATTTCCATAATGTGCGGCAAAATTCCAAAGGATAGCGGCAAGGTAATTATAAACGGAGCGGACGCGGACGACGCGACGGCCCGCACTAAAAGCTTTCTTGGCGTGGTGTTTCAAAACAGCGTGCTTGACAAGCATCTGACCGTGTACGACAACCTGCAAAGCCGCGCCGCACTGTACGGCATTACGGGCGAAAGGTTTAAGGCGAGGTATAACGAGCTTGCCGCGCTTTTACACTTTGCCGACCTTTCAAAGCGTACGCTGGGCAAGCTTTCGGGCGGACAGCGCAGGCGCATAGACATTGCGCGCGCACTTCTGCACAAGCCCGAAATTTTGGTGCTGGACGAACCGACCACGGGGCTGGATCCGCAGACGCGCAAGCTCTTGTGGCAGGTGGTCACCGACTTGCGCGAAAGGGAGGGGTTGACCGTGTTTTTGACGACGCACTATATGGAGGAGGCGGCTGACGCGGATTACGTGGTCATTTTAGATAGCGGAAAAAAGGCGGCGGAAGGCACGCCCCTTGAATTGAAGAACAAATACACTAACGACTATATCAACGTTTACGGGCGGAATATGGACGAGATAACCGCCCTCGGCTATCCCTGCAAGGAGGTGGGCGGAGCGGTGCGCATAAGCGTGCCCGACACCGCGCACGCGGCAAAGCTGATTGCGGAGCACGGAGAGCTGTTCACCGATTTCGAAATTTTTAAGGGCAATATGGACGACGTTTTTCTTGCCGTTACGGGCAAGGAACTTGCGGGAGGCGAACTTCTATGACAAAATTTCTTCACTTGATAAAGCGCAACGTAAAGCTGTTTTTAAAGGACAAGGGCATGGTGTTGACCTCGCTGATAACGCCGCTCATTCTGCTCATTCTGTTTGCAACCTTTCTGGGCAATATCTACCGCGACACGTTCAAATCAAACCTGCCCGAAGGCTTTGAGGTGAGCAATAAGATTATTAACGGTCTGGTGGGCGGACAGCTGTGCTCTTCGCTGATTGCCGTTTCGTGCGTGACGGTTGCGTTCTGCGCAAACTTTTTAATGGTGCTGGACAAAGTCAACGGTGCGCGCGATGATCTTATGATGTCGCCCGTAAAGCATTCCACGCTGGCGCTCGGCTACTACGCCGCAACGGTGATAAGCACGATGGTCATCTGCCTTATCGCAACGGGAGCGTGCCTTATATATCTGGCGTGTACGGGCTGGTTTTTAAGCTTTGCGGACGTAATGCTGGTGCTTTCGGACGTAATTATTCTCACGCTGTTCGGCACGGTGTTGTCGGCAATAATCAACACGTTCCTCTCATCGCAGGGGCAGATTTCGGCGGTTGGAACCATAGTATCCGCAGGCTACGGCTTTATTTGCGGCGCGTATATGCCACTTTCGCAGTTCGGCGCGGGCGTCAGGAATACGGTTATGTTTCTTCCCGGCACATACGGCACGTCGCTGGTGCGCAACCATATGCTGGGCGGCGTATTAAAGGAAATGACCGCCGTCGGCTTTCCCGACGGGGTCGTTACGGGTATCAAGGATTCGGTAGACTGCAACCTCTATTTCTTCGATAAGGGCGTGAGCACGGGCGTTATGTACGCGGTTATGCTGGGTGCAATTGCCCTGCTCGTCGGCGTATACGTCGCAATCAATATACTTTCGGTAAAAAAGATAAAGCTTTTGAAAATTAAAAGTAAAAGCGTACGGTAAAAAGAGGGGCGCGTTTGCGCCCCTCTTTTTAATTATCTGTTTTAACCGTGTACTCGGTGACGTTCAAAATCGTTTCGCCGTCAATCTGCAACGCGCACGGTCTGTCGAACTGCACGGTAATATTTTTGCCGCTCAGCACCTTTACGTACTTTTTCTTTTTTATATGCTCGCCCTTGAATAGGGAGGGAAAAATCATAAGCGTTTTCAGCTTGCCCGAACCGTGGAACACGCAAAGCGATACCGTGCGCTCGGCGTTCATTCTGTCCTGCGCGGGGGTGGGCATCATTCCGCCGCCGTACATTCTGCCGTGCATAGTCGGCGCTATCCACACCTTTTTGAATTCGTACGAAACGCCGTCCACGGTGACGGTTGCGTTTGCGGGCTTGTAGTGGAATAAAAGTCCCTTGATTGCAATGCCCGTGTAGTTGACCTTCTTTTCCGCGGCTTTCAGTTTGTCGCCCACCTCGCAGCAATAGCCGTCGATGCCGAAGCCAACGCCGTTGATAAATTTATAGCTCTTGCCGTTGACCTCGACTTCGGGCAAATTCTTAATAAAGGGCGCAAGCTCCACGGGGCTGTCGCCCGCCGTCCTGCAGATGTCCGACCAGAAGTCGTTGCCGTTGCCCGCCGCATAGTAGTAGACGGGCGCGCTAATTTCCATGCCGTCGGTGGCGTTGATATAGCGGTTCAACGTGCCGTCGCCGCCCGCGATAATCACGCCCTCGCCTTGCTTAACGCCCGCAAAAAATTTAGCGTAATCGGTCTTGGTTATATCGTAATATTCAAGCTCGTCGCCTTCCAGCGCGGCTTTAAGCTCGTCGTAAAAAGCGGTGTCGTCAATCCTGCCCGCAAGGGGATTGTATAAAACCTTGTATTTCATCTGTAATTCCTCTTTTCAATTTTATTGCCCGTCGCCGTTCAAATAGAGCGACGGCGCAACGCCGAAGTATTTCTTGAACACGCGCGAAAAGTAAAGCGGTTCCGAAAAGCCGCAGGCTTCGGCAATCTGCGTGACCGTGTAGTCCGAATAGCGGTTGGTCATTCCCGATAGAATTATGCTCTTGGCGCGCTCCATTCTTGCCCGCGTAAGGTATTCGTGAGGGGTCGCGCCGACCTCTTTTTTGAAAAGCTTGCGCACGTAATCGTAGTTCAAAGGCAGGGTGCGTATAAAGCTTTCCAGCGAATAGGTGGGGTCGCTCACGTGTTTTTCCGCGTCCTCGATAACCGCCTTGACCGCAGGCGAAAAGCCGTTTGGCGCAGTATATGCAGTTATCAGCGCCGCAATCAAGCCGCCGTACGCCGAAAGCACGCCCTCGCGCCGCCTGCCGTCCGCCGCGCCGTAGCTAAGGGCACGGGCAGCCGCGTCGCATAGGTCGCGCGCATCGTCCGCAGGTATCTTTATAGCGGATTTGAGGGGCAACAGCGCCTTGTCCAGTACTACGCGCACCGCGCTTCCGCTAAGCAGACGGCGTGGGATAAGGGGAGGCAGTACGACCGCGTCGCCCTGTACGCAGTCGAACGCTTGTCCGTCCGCTTCCAGCCGTCCGTCAGACTCGAAGCAAATCACTTCAAAGTCGCCGTGAGCGTGCGCGGCGGCGTTTCCGCCCTCAATCAGTTCAACGGTAGAAATATCGTTCATATCCGTATTATATCATATCATATACGGTTTTGTCCATATAAAGGCATTAACAATTTTTGCCGAAAACCTTGTTGTCGGCTTCAGCGCAGTACTCGCCCGTGTCGGCGTATCCGCACTTAATAAAGAACTTTTCGCTCTCCTCTACGGGCAGGGTGTAAATTTCTTCCGCACCGCTTTTGATAAGCTCGGTCTCGGCGTATTGCAAAAGCGCGCGCCCGAGCCTCTGTTTGCGGTGAGCGGGGGCAACGTAAATTTCGCGCACGTCGCCGCACCCCTCCTTAAAATTCCAGTCGTTAATTACGTCGTCAATCTGGAATATGACGAAGCCGACGACTTCGCCGCCGTCCGCAGCGGCAACGCCCACGCGGAAAAGTTCCGCCTTCAAATCGGGTGCAACGTATTCGTTAAAGAGGTGGAGGGGGTCGTCCTCGCAATCCAGCTCAGTATAGTAGTCGCAGAAAAGTTTTTCAAACGCCGTAAGGTCGGCGGCTGATATTTCGCGCACGATCATACAATTCTCCTTACAATTTAAAAAGCGAGGTGCAAAACGCGACCTCGCTTTAATTCGTTTTAATTATTCGGCTACGGGATAAACGGAAACCTGCTTGCCGTCCTTGCCGACTCTTTCGAACTTAACCTTGCCGTCAACCAGAGCGAACAAAGTGTCGTCCTTGCCGATGCCTACGTTATTGCCGGGCTTGAACTTGCTGCCGCGCTGTCTAACGAGGATGTTGCCTGCAAGCACGCTCTGACCGTCGGCACGCTTAACGCCGAGGTATTTGGGGTTACTGTCTCTGCCGTTATCGGTCGAACCGCCGCCCTTCTTGTGGGCAAATAACTTAATCAATAACATTCTATCTGGTCCTCCTGTAAATTACTCAGCCGCGGAAGCCTTTTCGGTCTTTGCCGCAGCGGGCTTAGCCTTAGCCGCCGTCTTCTTGCCGGGTGCGCCTTCGCCGATTGTCGTTACCTTAATGGAAGTGTAGGGCTGTCTGTGACCCTGCTTCTTTCTCTCGTTCTTCTTGGCTTTGTACTTGAAGACGATAATCTTCTTTTCCTTGCCGTGAGAGAGCACCTCCGCGGTAACCAGAACCTTTTCCACCTCTTTGCCGACCTTGACGTTCTCGCCGTCCGCCGTTAAAACAACGGGGAAGGTGACGGTTGCGCCAACTTCTGCATCGAGCTTTTCCACCTTTAAGGTGTCGCCAACGGAAACTTTATACTGCTTGTTTCCGTTATCGAAAATTGCGTACATAAAAAATCCTCCTCTAACCAGTCTCGTCGGATACAAAATTGCCAAAGGCGTAGGCGGCGCTTGAAGAAAAATTTGCGCACTTAAAAAGCCCGTTCCGAACGGCTCGTGGATAAATATATCATAATAAAGTAGCCAAGTCAAGCAATTTTTGCGCACTGTCCGCATAATTAGGCGCAAATTGCGGCAAAGTATAGTTAACGAAAAATATTTTCAAGGAGAATAAAATGGACAATCTTAAAAGCGACAGCGAAGTTCTGGCGGAAATTTACCGCAACGCACAGTACGCACAGACCTCGATAACCGACCTTCTGCCCGAAGTGGAGGACGAGGATATCAAGGAAGAGCTTCTGCGCGAGCACGAGGAATACGAAAGAATCTGTTCGGAGGCGGCAAGCCTTGCAACCAGATACGACCTCAACTTAAAGGAGCCTTCGCCCATAAAGAAGGCTATGATGTGGAGCGCGATAAAGATGAACGCCGCAACCGACAACTCCAAGCAGAACGTTGCGCAGATGATGATTAAGGGCACCGTAAACGGCATTACGTCGCTTAAAACTTCCCTTACCGACGGCGAAGCAATTATGAACGTCGACGTCAAGAACCTGTTAAAGGAACTCATCGCCATAGAAGAAGGCTTCGAAAAGAAACTGAAGAAATATTTATAATATAAAGAAAAGGCGCCCGCGCAAATCTGCGC
>JAIDIR010000070.1 GCA_029052615.1 Clostridia bacterium
CTAAGATAATAATGCACGTAAGCGACGACGAAAAGGAATTTTTAAGCGAGGACAAAATTAAGGGGCTCGTCAAAAATACTGCTCGTTTATGCCTTACAACATTTACGTAAATTTCAAAGGCGACGGAAAAGATACGGCGCTTAACACCGTGTTGCCGCTTTACGCCAAGTCGCCCAAGGATTGTACGGATGAGGAATACAAAAACTTTTACACCGATACGTTCATGGACTACGAAGCGCCCATTTTCTGGGTGCACCTCGATATGGACTATCCGTTCAAGCTGAAAGGTATTCTCTATTTCCCCAAGGTTAAAAACAAGGTGGAACTGGAGCGCGGAAAGGTAAAGCTTTACTGCAACCAGGTATTTATTGCTGACAACATAAAGGAAGTCATTCCCGAGTTCTTAATGCTTTTAAACGGTGTAATCGATTGCCCCGACATACCTTTGAACGTTTCCAGAAGCTTTTTGCAGAACGACAAGCAGGTTCAGAGAATTACCAAGTATATAATTAAAAAGGTTGCGGACAAGCTTACCAGTCTGTATAAAAACGACCGCACAAAGTACGAAGAGTGCTGGGGCGACCTTGCCAACTTTATAAAGTTCGGCTGCATCAAGGAAAATGATTTTTACGACAAAATCAAGGATATAATTATCTGGAAAGACCTCGACGGAAATTACAAGCCGCTTAACGACTTCATTGGAGTTCCCGAAACAGATAGCGAAAAACAAGAGGAAGACAAGGATAAAAAAGAGGCAAGCAAGCCCAAGACGGTATATTACGTTTCCGACCCCCAGCAACAGGCTCAATATATAAAAATGTTTAAAGATAACGGTCTGGAAGCGATAAGCTGCGACACGTTTATCGACCCGCATTTCATTAGCTTTATCGAGTACAAGATGCCCGACAAGGTTAAGTTTATGCGTATCGACGCGGACGTCGCGGGTGCGCTGAAGGGCGAAGACGGCGCGGAAGACAGCGTTCTCATCGATATATTCAAGAATGCTATCGGCGACGAGAAAGTCACCGTCAAGACGCAGATTCTGAAAAACGGCGACGTGCCTGCCGTGATAACCGTTGACGAATATATGAGAAGATATTCCGAAATGGGACAGTTCTACGGTATGACTGACGACCAGATAGGCAAAACGCTTATCGTCAATACGGCAAATCCCGTCGTTGAAAAGATTAAATCTTTAAGCGACGAAAAGCAGAAATTCGTAGCAAAGCATATCTATTCGCTTGCTCTGCTGTCGTTTAAAAAGCTCAGCCCCGAAGAATTAACACAATTCGTCAACGATAATTTGCTTTTGCTAAACGGCTACATTGACAATTAAAAATTAAAGAAAAAGTAATAACCGCTTCGGCGGTTATTTTTTTTTGCTTTTTCAATAGATTATATTATGAACTTGTACTTTCTGCCCGAAAAAATCAAGCGGGCAATAGACAATCTGAACTTGAATTATATTACGGAAATCAGACTGAGAGCAGGACAACCTGTCATTATTCAGTACAAGGGTGAATATAAGTATATAAACGGTTACGGTGCTGCGGACAGTCCGTCAGGCGCTTTAAAATGTGATAATGCCGAAGGAATTCTTTACGCGGCAATGGAAAAGAGCGTTTACGCCTACACCGAGCAGCTGAAAAACGGATTTATTACGGTTGACGGCGGCGTGAGAATAGGCATTGCGGGAGAATACGTTACGCAGGATAAAAGCGTAGTCACGGTAAAAAACGTTACTTCTTTAAACATACGTATACCGCACGACGCTACCGGCGTTGCAGATAATTTATATAAAATTATCGCCGGTGACGATATTAAAAGCACGTTGATTTATTCTCCGCCCGGTTACGGCAAAACGACGTTATTAAGAGATTTGGCAAGAAACGTTTCGCAGTCGCGTAACTTGAACGTTCTCGTGTTTGACGAAAGAAACGAAATCTCCGGATTGGACGGAAGTGGAAAGGGGTTCGAGCTTGGCAAGAACTGCGACGTTGTGCGCGGCGCCAACAAGCTATGTGCGTTCGTAAACGCTATCCGCGTAATGAACCCGCAGGTGATAATAACTGACGAGCTTTACGGCGATATCGACGCGCAGGCGGTGAGCTATGCGGTTGAGTGCGGCATAAGCGTAATCGCCTCGTCGCATTCGGTTGATTTACAGGTACTGAAAGCCATGCCTTTTGAAAGGTTCGTAAAGCTGACGGGCATAGGTAAAGAAGCGGTCGTATATGATAAAAATTTTAATTTTATTTGCAATTGTGCTACTGTCGGGCGCACTTGGAATGGCGGTATCCGCTGAAAAAAAGCGCGAAATGAAGGTGTTTGCGCAATTTTACGATTTCAACGAAAAGCTTTTAATCAATTTAAAGTACGGCAAGGACAAGGTTGGAAAAATTGCCGAAGAGTTCGATTACGTGCAAAAGGTTATGCGCGGCGGACAAGTAATAAAGGGTGATGAAGGCGACTTTTTGCAATCCTATATAAGCGGTATAGGCGAAAGCGACGCTCTCAGTCAGGTTGATTATCTCAACGAAAAGAAACAGACGTTACAAAAATATAAGCAAATAAGCGAAGAAAAATATAAAAAATACGGCTCGCTTTATTTCAAAATGAGTTTGATGGCAGGAATTCTTATTGCCGTATTGCTTGCGTGATAATGGATATAAGTATAATTTTTAAGTTGGCGGCGGTGGGCATTATAGTAACCGTAATTTGCCAGATTTTAAAAAAATCAGACCGTGACGACATTGCCACGATAGTAAGCTTGGTGGGATTGATAATCGCGCTTACCGTGGTCATAACGATGATTTCCGATTTGTTCACGCAGATTAAGCAGCTATTCGATATATTCTGATGCAAATTTTACAGCTATGCGCGGTTGCGGTAATCACGGCAATTTGCGCGCTAATTTTAAAATCGCAAAAATCCGATCTGGTTCCGTTGTGCGTCACCGCCGGCGGCATAATTTTAATTCTTTGCGGATTCGATTATCTTTCGGAAAGCCTTTCGTTTATAAAACAGTTTTCCGAACAGACGAACATAGACAAGTCCGTAATAAGAATTATTTTCAAGGTCGTGGGAGTGGGCTATCTTATCGAGCTGACTGCAAGTTCGGTTAAAGATCTGGGATTCGAATCGGTTGCAGACAAATTGGTTTTATGCGGAAAAATCGTTATATTCGTAATGTCGGTTCCAATCTTACAGTCACTCTTCGGCGTAATCGTAAAGTTGATACAGCTGACCTGACGAGAATTGTATTCAAGTTTATCGTAATTCTGATTATTTTTACTTTGCCGCTCTTAATCAGCGGAACGGTAGTGGCGTTTGCAGACGACGGCGCCGACCTAAATGAAAATATTTCTTCGATTTTGGACAGCCTTGACTTGACCGAAATTCAGAAATATCTTGACGAATACGGCAACGACTATATTTTCAGCTTCGGCGATACGGCAAAGGAGATTGTCCGATACCTTTTAAACGGCAATCTTGGCGTTAACTATTCGGATTATATAAGCGAACTGCTTTCCGTGCTTTTCAGTAAAGTGACGTCAATGATTCCTGCGTTTGCGCAGGTCGTTGCAATTTCTATACTGTGTGCCGTGGCATCCGATTCAGAGGGCGGAATAATAGGTAAAACGACAGCAAAGGTAATACGCCTTGCCTGCGTGTCGCTGATATTGCTAATCCTGTCGTCGATGCTGTTCGGCATAGTTTCTTCGTCCGTTAAATGTGTGACCAACATAAAACGGCAGGTGGAAATCATTACGCCTGTTTTAGTTACGCTGTCGGTCCTTACGGGCGGAGGAGAAGCTGGCGCAATATATCAACCGTCGGCACTATTTTTAAGCGGCGGCGCCATAGAGATTGTAAGCGGATTTATTTTTCCCGCAACTCTTGCCGTAATCGTATTGAATTTTACCTCAAAAATAAATACCGAAATTTCTTTTACGGGCGTTGCCTCACTTATTAAATCGGTGATGAAGTGGGTAATCGGCATAACCGTAACGATATTCGGACTGTTTATCACGGTGCAGAGCACGGCTTCGTCGCTCTTTAACGGAATATTTTTCAAAGTTACGAAATATCTAGTCGGCAATTCCGTGCCTATCGTCGGCAATTTTCTATCCGCAGGAGTGGATATGGTCGTAATGTCGGGCACGGTAGTCAGAAGCTCGCTGGGAATAATGGGCATAGTGCTGCTGCTTGGCGAAGTGATGCAGCCGATTATCCTGCTCGCATCGTTTTCAATAATGCTGAAGATAACGGCGGCAATTGCCCAACCGCTGGGCGAGAAAACACTTTACTCGCTATTTTCCGATTTCTCCAAAGACGTGGAATATCTGATTGCCGGCATACTTATGGTGGCGTTCCTGTATTTCCTCGTCGTAATGCTGATTATAAATTCTACGTACGCATTCCTATGAAAGCATATTTATTGACCGCCGTCGGCGTAATATTTCTTACGGTAATAGTCAGTTTTATAGTGCCGGAGGGCAAGCTAAAAAAGAGCGTCAATTTCGTGCTGCGGCTTGTAAGCATCTGCGTTTTAATTCAGCCGGTTGCAAAGATTTTTACGTTTACGCCCGAGAAGGAAAGCGCTGCGTATGACTATGCTTACGTGTGCCAAGTGTATTCGCAAAATCAAAGCCAACTGGTAACTCAAAAGCTTAAAGATGACCTGAACGTCGATTGCGTGTGCGCCGTGGAAATAATATACGACGGTACTCAAATTAAGGAAAACGGCGTTACAGTAGAAGGAAATTTTGAAAATGTACAAACTATTCGGACAATCACGGAATATTTGGAGGGCTTGGGCTATATACATATAACAGTAAATGAAAAAGCTGACTGAATATTTTAAAGAACATAAAAAGATATTGTTGATATCGGTTTTGCTGATAGTTTTAATAGCTCTTGCATTTGCGCTGTACGGAAGCAAAAACAAAGTTGCGAATACTTCGTCAATCAACACCGATATGTCGGCGAGCGAAATAAAGCTGACACGCATACTTTCGGAAATCGACGGGGTGGGCAAAGCCGAAGTAATGATAAACGAAAACGAAAAAGGCGTGGAGGGAGTTATTATCGTATGCGAGGGCGCATATAACATAATGACGCGCAACGATATTTTAAACGCGGTGGCAACCGCATTGAAAGTTGAAAAAAATAATATAGCGATATACGCTATGAACAAATAAGGAGATTAAAAATGACCAAAAAGAAGAAGATTATCATCATGTCCTCACTGGTGCTCTTGCTCGCAGTAACCGCCGTACTGAACGTACTGCTTGTAAGCCGCCGAACCGAAGCTCAGGCTGACGCAATGCAGACCGCGAACTATTTCACGTCCTTCCGCGCCGAAAGAACTTCAAAGAGAAGCCAGGAAATCCTGCAGATTGACAGCATATTAGACAAGTATGAAGCCGGCAGCGAAAAGTATGAAAGCGCAACCGATATGAAGCTTAAGATCGTAGGCATCATGGAAAACGAACTCGTAATCGAAACTATGATCAAGTCTCTCGGCTTCTCCGACGCAGTCGTATCCATCGGTATGGAATCGGACAACGTTAACGTGTTCATCAACACCAACGAGCTTGACACCGCGGCAGCGCTTTCCATCTATAACCTTTTAAGAAACGAGCTGGGCGTACCCGCAACCAACATAATAATAATGCCCGTATACACACAAATTTAATTGCAAGCAGTTGCAAAATCCTGCAATATGTGGTATACTAATTAAAAGATGATGTCAACTTTTGCTTAATCGTCTTTAAGGAGTATATTTATGGCACATATCAGACATGACCCGACGTCTACTCAGAAAGGTAAAATCTCATATAATTCGGGCATCGTTATCGGCATTGTTGCCTTAGCAATCGGTGAAGTGGAAGGCGTAAGCCTTTTGAACACCAAAAATAAGGGAATCAAGCTCAACTTTGACAAGGAAGGCATTATTGCCGATATAGGAGTTAAGGTTGAATACGGCTATAACGTTCCTTCGCTTGCTTTCAGAATTCAGCAGTCGATTAAACACAACGTTGAATCGATGACCAATTACAAAGTGGCAAAGGTGGACGTTCACGTACAGGACGTCGATTTCCCCGAAAACCCTGCAATTTAAACTGCATACTAAATTATTCCCTTAATAAATTTTAAGGGAATATTTATATTTAAGGTAAACTATGAGAACCATTGCAAGAGAAACACTGTTCAAAATCATTTATTCATCTCAGTTTTCCGACGGAATAGACGGCGAGCTTAAGACCGCGCTCTACAAATCGAACGAACTTACCGCGGACGATATCAGCTATTGCGAAAGCGTTTTAAAGGTTATTTGCGAGCGCAAGGAGGAGTTGATTGCTCTTTTGGATAAGCACTCCGTATCCTTCCCCGAAAAGCGCATTTTCCCCTCCGACAGAAGCATCCTTCTGATTGGACTTGCGGAAATACTCTATTTTGACGATATACCCGATAAAGTCTCTTTAAACGAGGCGGCGAATATCGCTTCAAAATATTCGTCCGCGAAGAGCGCAACTTTTATCACGGGTATTCTTTCGTCGGTAGCGGGAGGTAAAAATGTTTAAGTTGATTGACGGAAAAGCGCACTCTGCGGCAATCCGCGGCGAAATTGCGGAAAGGGTAAAGACTTTCAAACAGGCACACGGCGGCGAAGTCGGGCTTGCAGTTGTTTTGGTAGGTAACGACTCCGCGTCGCAGGTGTACGTAAGAAATAAAATCAAGGGATGCGAAGAGGTAGGAATTAAGTCGTACGCTTATTACCTGCCCGAAGAGTCTACTCAGGAGCAGGTTGAAGAACTGGTTGAAGAGCTGGTTGAAAACCAGGCTGTTCACGGCATACTCGTGCAGTTGCCCCTGCCCAAGCATCTCAACGCGGAAAAAATACTTAAGCTTATTCCCGAACGCAAGGACGTTGACGGCTTCTGCGAGGAAAATATCGGCAATCTGTGTATGAACCGCAAGTGTCTGGTTGCATGCACTCCGAACGGCGTAATGAAAATGCTCGAGCGGGAAGGCATAGATTTAAAGGGCAAGAACGTGGTCGTTATAGGTCGGTCTAATATAGTGGGAAAACCTATGGCAATGCTTCTTTTAAACGCCGATGCGACCGTGACGGTCTGCCACAGCAAAACGCGCAATTTAAAGGAAATCTGCTCAACCGCAGACATCCTTGTGGCGGCGATAGGCAGAGCCAAATTCGTTACGGCGGATATGGTTAAAGAGGGCGCCGTGGTGATTGACGTCGGCATGGACAGAGATGAAAACGGCAAGCTGTGCGGTGACGTCAATTTTGATAACGTAAAAGAAAAGTGTTCGTATATAACTCCCGTGCCCGGCGGCGTGGGACCTATGACGATAACTATGTTATTGTACAATACGATTACCGCAGCGGAAAGGAGCCATACAGTTGGCTGACAATTTTGATTTGAAATACGAAGAGTTCAGAAGTTATTTCAACGGCGAGCTCGAAAAAATACTCGAAGAAATTTCAACTGTGCCGCAGGTCTTAGGCGACAGTATGAAATACAGCCTTCAGCTCGGCGGAAAGCGTATACGCCCCGTGCTGATGTATGCCGCCGGCGAGGTGCTGGGTGTTGAAAGACAAAAGCTGACGCCCTTTGCAAGCGCATTGGAATTTATTCATACCTATTCGCTTATCCACGACGATTTGCCCGAAATGGACAACGACGATTTCAGGCGCGGCAAGCCTTCCAATCACAAAGTGTACGGTGCGGCAAACGCCGTTCTTGCGGGCGACGGTCTGCTGAACACCGCTTATTCTATTCTATTAGGCGAGAGCTTTAAGGGGAACGAATATATTTCCGCGGCTAAATTTATTTGCGACGCAGCCGGCATTTACGGTATGATCGCAGGTCAGTCCGCAGATATTTTGCACGAAAAGGACGAAAATCCCGACGAGGATACGCTGAACTACATTTATGAAAACAAAACGGCTAAGCTGCTTATTGCCGCAGTTACGGTGCCTTCGGTTTTAAAGGGCGGAGCGTATTATTCCGAACTTAAAGAGTTCGGCAGAAAGCTGGGGTATCTATTCCAGTTGACGGACGACATTCTGGACGCCTGCGGAAGCTTTGACAAGTTGGGAAAGACTACGGGCAAAGACGCCGCGGAAGATAAGCTTACAGCCGTTAAGCTTTACGGTATAGACGGGTGCAGGCTGCGCGTAGACGTAGTGGGCGACGATTGCCATAAAATTCTGGACGGATTGCAGGGTGACGTGCAGTTTTTACACGATTTGGTAAACTTTGTTAAGTCGAGATTAAATTAACGGGTGAGTGGTTTAATGCCAAAGTTTTGCGCAACCGATATTAAAAATTTCACAAAAGACGAGCTTAAAAATCTTTGTGAGCGGTTAAGAGAAAAAATTAAATCGACGGTTATGCATAAGGGAGGACATTTGTCCTCCAATTTAGGCGTTATCGAACTTACCGTTGCGCTTCACTACGTTTTCGATTTTCCCGAAGATAAACTGATTTTTGACGTGGGGCATCAATGCTATGCGCATAAGCTCCTTTCCGGCCGGGAAGATAAATTCGATTCGTTAAGGCAACGCGGCGGGCTTTCGGGTTTTCCCAAGAGGGAAGAGAGCGAATACGATTGCTACAACACGGGTCACGCCGGAACGTCGGTTTCGGCGGCTCTCGGCTTTGCAAAAGCACGCGATATCCAAGGAGAAAATTTTAAAGTAATCGCTTTAATCGGCGACGGTTCGTTTAATAACGGCTTAGTTTACGAAGCTTTTAACAGCTTACGACCGCTGAATACAAATATTTTAGTTATTTTAAACGACAACGGGATGTCTATATCTCCGACTGTCGGAAGCATGCACGAATATCTTGAGCAGCTCAGCCGTGACGACGTTCACCGTCAAAAGGTGGAAAAGCACTCCAATATTTTCGAAAGATTCGGCTTTTCGTACGACGGCGTTTACGACGGCAACGATCTCGAATGCATGATAAACAAGCTGACCGAAATAAAAGAAAAGCTTAAAACGCAATCGGTCATTTTACATATTCTTACAAAGAAAGGGAAGGGTTATTCCTTCTGCGAAGAGCATCCGCAGCAAACGCACGGAATTACAGGCAACGAAAAAAGCGTTTCACAGTCGTATTCCGAAGTGTTCGGCAAAACGCTTACCGAGCTTGCGGCAAAAGATAAATCTATAGTTGCCGTTACCGCTGCAATGACGCCAAGTCTTGGGCTTTCCGACTTTTTCGAAAAGTATCCCGAACGCGCTATCGACGTGGGGATATGCGAAGAGCACGCAACCATTCTTTGCGCGTCACTTGCGGCGCAGGGCTTAAAGCCTTATTACGCTGTGTATTCGACCTTTTTGCAGCGTTCTTTTGACGAAATAATCATTGATATCTGCAGCCAGCGGTTGCCGGTTACGCTGTGTATCGACAGAGCGGGAATATCGGGAGAGGACGGCGAAACCCATCAGGGCGTATTCGATTTATCCTTTCTGAATATGATTCCAGAGCTGACGATTGCCGTGCCTAAGGACGTAAACGAATTACGGCAAATGGTTATTGCCAGTGCTGATTTTAAAGCTCCGCTTGCAATTCGCTATCCCAAGGAGTGCAACACCGTATTCGAAAGTGAAGAAAGTGAACTGCGGATTGGTAAATGGGAAATACTGAAACGCGGTTACGGTAACGTTGCTATACTGGCGTGCGGTGAAAGAGCTATTAGCTTAGCATTTGAAGTTTGCGAGGAGCTTAACAGCAGTAAAGCAAATCCTACGGTAGTCAACGCCCGGTTTGTCAAGCCGCTTGACGTAGATACTTTAAACGACCTGAAAGAAAATGTTATTATCACAATTGAAGATAATCAACTTATAGGCGGATTCGGAAGCAGTGTGAGCGCATATTTTTCGGATAACGAAGAGGTACGCGTTAAAAACTTTGCTTATGCCGATAAATTTATACCCCACGGCACGGCAAAAGAACTGGCGGAAGAGTTCGGAT
>JAIDIR010000071.1 GCA_029052615.1 Clostridia bacterium
GGATTTTTTTTTTTATTTATAGGGGGACCACCGAGATCTACATACCCACTTGACTGGACATAGAGAGCAGTTGAGTCTGATGCATTACGGCGTCCCGCATTACGAAGCCAATACGATTCTCCGGAGAATTTCAAGTAATTGGACACGGTGCTAGTGCTGTTATCATTATTTGAGGGAAACCAGTTGGAAGAAGGCTTCCACGATGCACT
The DNA here is from genome assembly GCA_029052615.1 of Clostridia bacterium. Classification (GTDB taxonomy): domain Bacteria; phylum Bacillota; class Clostridia; order Christensenellales; family Borkfalkiaceae; genus Coproplasma. The sequence continues at coordinate 210 of JAIDIR010000071.1, forward strand.
AACATTGTTTGCATATGTTTGACCGCCGTCGCTAAAACCGTAGTCTACGTTATTTATGTCGTAATAATCCAATAAGAACAGGTTATCGCCGCTTGTCATTTCCCTCACGGTACCATCAGTTGCGTCATAAAAAGCGTACTGCGACGTGGGATAACTTGAAGAAATCCTGTTAATGTTGTACTTAGCTGTGCTATCTGTCGTAGCGGTTATCTTCTCTTTATAAAACAACTTATCACTACTGTTAATATTTGTAGCATAGTTATCAGTGGTGTAGCTGCCTGATTCCTCTACCGCCTTCCTTTCAATATCCGAAAACAATTTATTATACAAAGACTCGGCAGGAGCAATAGAGGTTGGAGTTGTAGCAGAGGAACCGCTGTAATAAGTGCCGCCGTTAAGCACCGCGCGAATCTTGCTGGTGCCCCAGTACGCGTAGTCGGGTTTATCATTATAAGAGTTATACGCCTCGGTGGCAATCGGTATATCCGCCCAAAGCAACATTCCGCTGCCGTAGTTAGAACCATCTTTTGAAAGCACGCGCCATTTTACATCGGAGTCGTTGTAGGTGCCGAAGTAAATATATTCGTTCTGCGCACCCTCAAAGCCGTTTAAAATTTTTCCCGAACCGTTTAAGTCGAGATATGCCGTACTTTGCTTTACAGGCGCATCTTCAGCGTTTGCGTTAGTTTTTGAAAATGAAAAAACTGTGCCAAGACAGAGTCCTGCACAGAATATGGGCGTGAGTATATAAAGCAACGCGCGCTTTACGCCTTGCTTACTTCTTAAAAGTGCTTGCCCCCCC
>JAIDIR010000072.1 GCA_029052615.1 Clostridia bacterium
TTTTTAAAAATGAAAAAACTGTGGCAAGACAGAGTCCTGCACAGAATATGGGCGTGAGATATAAAGCAAAGCCTTTTTAACTGCGCTTTGCTTAGAACTTAAAAGTGCTTGCCCCCCCCCCAGTCGTCATTTTAAACATCTTCATATAAGTTTCCTCACATAAAATCTTCTTTTAGTGTATGGATTATATCATAGTTAAATGAGAATTTCAATACTTTTCGTCAAAATTTTTTAAAATAGTGTAAAAAATTACACCAACCACTATATGTTGTGGTTGCCCTACTTCCACGCGGCTGCCGTGCGGTTATTTTTAAACCATTCGGTATCTTTTAACAGGGTTGCGTTGTTGGAACACCACAGCGAAAGCTTTTTATCGTTCATATAAAAAACTATATCGCCGTTAAAAGATTCAAACTTTCCGCCCTTGTAATCCGTGCAAAGCGAAGTCAGGTAAACGTTTGCCGTGTACTTGGAAATTCTGTCAACGAACGCCTGCGTAGGGAAAGTGTTGTCGTGGTTGGTGGTGTATTCGGTTGCGCCCGCACAGCAGCACACCGCAACGTTCTTGGGTTTAATCTTTGCAAGCAGCTTGTCGGTGGAGCTCGTCTTGCTTCCGTGGTGACCGCCCTTGAAAAGCTCCACATGCGGAAGGTCGTTTTTGTCAACGAGGTACCCCTCTCCCTTACCTTCCAAATCGCCCGTGAAAAGATAGTGCGAGGTGCTTCCCTCCGCCGTATACGTGAGCAATACGCACACCGAATAATCGTTTTCGTCGTCCGTTTCGTGTTCGTAATAATAGTTATACAAAACGTTCAGCGTAAGCGAACCGTCCTGTTTTTCGCTTAAATCGTACGACCTCTTTGCGCCGTCCGCATTGTTCCAGCACTGCAACGCAGTATAAACCGCCGCGCCCTTGTTTTGGGCGTACGTCACCGCGTTTACGTAGGACTTGTAAATGCCGCTGTCGGTGTTGTGCCCCGCAAACTGAATTACCGTGCCCACTTCGTATTTATATAAAATTCCCGTCTTGCTGTCGCCCGAGCCCTTGCCCACGAAGCCCGCAATATGGTCCTGATGGGCGTGCGTTGCAATTACGTATTCAAGCTTGCCGTCCGTGCAATATCTGTCCACGTACGCGCTTATGGTGGTTGCGCTGTTGGTGCGCGAGCCCGCGTCAATAAGCACCTCGGTATTGCCGCACTTAATAAGCGTGCAGTCACCCGCGTACTTGTTGCCCAGCTCTAAAAAGTGAATGGAAAATTCGGAAGTTGAAATGCTGTCCAAATCGCCCGATTGAATTTCATTAGGCAACTTTGCGGAAACGTTTTCGGCGTCGTCGTCGACGCTGTCGTTGTACAGCTGACTCACGTAGTCGTTGTATTCTTTAAGCGCCCTGTCGAAAATTTCGGGCTTAAAAAGATATATGAAAAGTACCGCCGCAATTATGATTATCAGCACCACGCAGACGAAAATCGCCACTGCCTTTTTGTGCTGTTTTGCAAACTTTACGGCTTGCTTTTGCGCCTTCTTGGAAGAACTCTTTTTAGCTGCCATTCTTTAAACTCCGCTTTCGTATTATATTATCGTGATTATAAATTCTTGAGCTGTTCCAGAATTTTTTCGCGCATCTCAACGAAGGTGTTCAGCTTTGCGCGCTCCGCCTCTACAAGCTGCTTGGGCGCCTTTGCAATAAAGCCCTGGTTGTTCAGCTTGCCGTCCGCCCTGCGGATTTCATTCATAATTCTGTCAAGCTCGTTGTTCAGCCTCTCGCGCTCCTTTTCGGCGTCGACAAGCTCGCCCAAAGGAATGTACAAAGTGCCCACGCTGGTTACCTTGGCAACCGACTTTTCCTCAGCCTCTTCCTTGGTGGAAATGCACTTAACGTACGCCGCGCCCGCAAGCTTGGCAATGCAATCGGCGTTTGCGGAAATGAGCCGCTTTGCGTCGCTGAGCATATACACGCTGACCTTTTTGGAAGGCGCGCAACCCGTTTCAACCTTGACTTCCCTTATGGCTTTTATAATCTCCATTACGCCGCCGAAGGCAACCGCCTCCTTCCTGTATGCGAGCTTGGAATTGTATCTGGGATAGTCCGCAACCATGATTGACCCCTTGGTATTGGGCAGCGAACGGTAAATTTCGTCCGTAATGAAGGGCACGAAGGGGTGCAACAGCCTGAGCGTGTTTTCCAGCACGAACAGCAGCACGGACACAGCATTATCCTTCTTGTCCGCGTCGTCCGAATGAAGGGCGGATTTGGTCAGCTCGATATACCAGTCGCAGAAGTCCGACCACGTGAAGTCGTAAAGAAGCTGGCAGGCAATGCCCAGCTCGAACTTGTTTAAGGAAAGCGTTACGTCCCTTATAACCGCCTGCAAGCGCGAAATTATCCACTTGTCGGCGGAGGTCAGCTTGACCTCGGTCACGGGCTTTATCTTCCTGCCCTCGCAGTTCATTATGACGTAGCGGCTGGCGTTCCATATCTTGTTCATAAAGTTGCGGCAGGCTTCCACCTTCGCGTCCGAATAGCGCATATCGTTGCCGGGAGCAACGCCCTGCAACAGCGAGAAACGCAAGGAATCCGCGCCGTACTTTTCGATTACTTCCAGAGGGTCCACGCCGTTGCCCAGCGATTTGGACATCTTTCTGCCCTGCTCGTCGCGCACCAGGCCGTGAATTAAAACGTCGCGGAAGGGCACCTTGCGCATATGCTCCAGACCCGAGAAAATCATTCTGGCAACCCAGAAGAAAATTATGTCGTAGCCCGTTACCAGCACGTCGGTGGGATAGAAATATTCAAGGTCGGAAGTGTCGTCGGGATAGCCCAGCGTCGAGAAGGGCCACAGCGCGGAAGAGAACCACGTATCCAGAACGTCCTCGTCCTGCTTTAAGTTTTTACCGCCGCACTCGGGACATTCCGCCGGGTCTTCCTTAACGCAGATTTCCGCGCCGCAGTCGGGGCAGTACCACACGGGTATGCGGTGTCCCCACCAGAGCTGACGGGATATGCACCAGTCCTTGACGTTGTCCATCCAGTTGTAATAAATCTTTGCAAACCTTTCGGGAACGAAGGTTATCTTTTTGTCGTTTACCGCGCTTATAGCGGGCTTTGCAAGCGAGTCCATCTTGACGAACCACTGCTTGGATATTCTGGGCTCAACCGCCGTATTGCATCGGTAGCAATGCCCCACGTTGTGCGCGTGCGGCTTTATTTCCACAAGGTTGCCCAGCGCTTTAAGCTCCTCAACTACCGCCTTGCGGCAGGCGTATCTGTCCATACCCTCGTACTTGCCCGCAAACGCGTTCATGGTGCCGTCCTCGTTCATAACGGTAACGCTTTCGAGGTTGTGCCTTAAACCTACCTCAAAGTCGTTGGGGTCGTGCGCGGGCGTAATCTTAACGCAGCCCGTGCCGAACGTCATATCCGCGTGCTTGTCGCCTACTACGGGTATGGGCTTGTTTATAACGGGCAGAACGACGTTTTTGCCGATAAACTTCTTATATCTGGGGTCGGCGGGGTTTACCGCAACCGCCGTATCGCCGAACATGGTTTCGGGACGGGTGGTCGCAACAACCAGCCCCTCGCTGTCCGAGCCTTCCAAAAAATACTTGATATGCCAAAGGTAAGAGCTTTCCTCCGCGTATTCTACCTCCGCGTCGGATATAGCCGTTCTGCACCCCGGGCACCAGTTGATAAGGCGCGAGCCGCGGTATATAAGCCCCTTGTTATACAGGTTGACGAACGCCTCCCTCACCGCCTTGGAGCACTTTTCGTCCATGGTGAAGGCAAGGCGCGACCAGTCGCAGGAAGAGCCGAGCTTTTTAAGCTGGTTTACAATCCTCTCGCCGTACTTATTCTTCCACTCCCAGCAGTAGCCCAAAAATTCCTCGCGCGACAAATCGTCCTTGCTTATGCCACGCTTTTCAAGGTCCTGCGCAACCTTAACCTCGGTTGCTATAGCCGCGTGGTCGGTGCCGGGCAGCCAGAGGGCGCAATACCCCTGCATACGCTTGAAGCGGATTATTGTGTCCTGCATGGTTTCGTCCACGGCGTGACCCATATGCAGCTGACCCGTGACGTTGGGGGGCGGCATCATTACGGTGAAAGGCACCTTTTCGTCGTCGCGCACCGCCTTGAAATAGCCGCTTTGCTCCCAGTCCTTATACAGTCTGTCTTCAAACTCTTTGGGGTTGTAGGTCTTTTCCATTTCGTCTCTCCCGACCGTTAAAAAATATTCCTTTTTATTATAAATCAAAGCCTCGTCAATTGTCAAATGATGCGCGGGCGGGCATAAAATGTATTATCAAATTTTTTGAGGAGTCAAAATTGAAAAAGAAAATTTTAAGTTTACTGTGTGCAGCGGTTTTTGCGCTCGGTTTGCCCGTTACGCTTGCCGCCTGCAACAAGGACAGCAAAGTCATTAAAATCAACGAAGTTACCCACTCGGTGTTCTACGCACCGTTGTACTTAGCCGACGCGTTAGGCTACTTTAAGGACGAGGGCTATACGATAGAACTCACCAACGGCGGCGGCGCGGATAAAACCATGGCTGCCGTGCTTCACGGCTCGGCGGACGTAGGCTTCTGCGGACCCGAAGCGGTCGTATATACTTATCTGGGCGGCAGCGGCGACGCGCCCAAGGTCTTCGGACAGATGACCAACTGCGACGGAAGCTTCCTCGTAGGCAGAAAAGCCGAGCCAGACTTCAAGTGGACTGACTTGGAGGGCAAAAACGTGCTTGCCGGCAGACCGGGCGGCGTTCCCTTTATGACCTTCCAGTACGTCTGCAAGGAAAACGGCGTAAACGCCAACTTTATAACCGACGTGCAGTTCGACAGCATGACCGCCGCATTCCTGAACGGCATAGGCGACTACGTGACCATGTTCGAGCCGGGCGCCTCCGAATACCAGAAGGCGGGTAACGGCTATATAGTTGCGCCCGTAGGTCCCGCGGGCGGCGAAGTGCCTTACACCTGCTTTATGGCTAAACAGAGCTTTATCGAAAACGAAAAAGATAAGGTCGACGCAATCCTGCGTTCAGTTACCAAAGCAACCAAATATATTTACGAAAACGACACCGCAACGGTTGCCGACAAACTCGTAAAATACTTCGACAATACGAGCAAGGAAAGCATTTCCACCTCGCTTGCAAACTACAAGGCAATCAACACCTGGGTAAAGGATATGGCTATGACCGAGAGCCGCTTCAACCGCTTGCAGGACATCATAGAAAACGCGGGCGAGCTTGAAAAGCGCGTATCCTTTGCGGATATAGTGCTCACCGAAAGAGCGCACGAAATTTATCAAGAAGTGTACGCATGATACTATCGTTCAACGACGTAGGTTACACCTACCACACCAAGGACGGCGAGACCAACGCAATCGAGCATATGTCCTTCGGGATAAAGCGCGGCGATTTCGTCTCGCTTATAGGTCCGTCGGGCTGCGGCAAAACGACCATACTTTCGCTGATTGCGGGGCTTTTAAAGCCCTCGTACGGAAAGATAGAAAGGGAAAACGCGGAGTTCGGCTATATGCTGCAGCGCGACGCGCTATTCCCGTGGCGCACGGTTGAAGCCAACATTTTTCTGCCGCTTGAAGTCAAAAAGCGCAACACCCCCGAAATGCGGGAAAACGCGCTGCGCCTTGCCGAAAAGTACGGCTTGAAGGACTTTTTAAAGAAGAAGCCCACCGAGCTTTCGGGCGGTATGCGCCAGAGGGTCGCGCTCATACGCACGCTTGCGGCACAGCCCGACATTCTGCTTCTGGACGAACCGTTTTCCGCGCTCGACTACCAGACCAGGCTGAAGGTGTGCGACGACGTTCAGAGCATAATAAAGAGCGAGCAAAAGACTGCCATTTTAGTAACCCACGATATGTCGGAGGCAATCGCGCTTTCGGATAAGGTTATAGTGCTGTCGTCGCGCCCCGCTACCGTAGTTGCCGAGCACGTTATAGACTTCGGCGACAACACACCCAAATCGCGGCGCGAATGCCCCGAATTTTCGCAAACGTTCGAAGTCTTACGCTCCGAGCTCGGGCTGTAAAAAAGGAGCATAATGCAATAAAGGAAATTTTTTACCTATGAAAAACGCAAACTACTCAAAGGAGCATATCCTTTACTTAAAAAAGAAAAGGCGCAAAGCCGTATTCATAAATCTGGCTCGCGTGGGGCTGCTCGTTGCCGTATTGGGCATTTGGGAACTGCTTGCGCAGCTTAAAGTAATAGACGCTTTTATAACCAGCTCGCCCTCGCGCGTGTGCATAACCATTGCCGACCTGTACAAAAACGGCACGCTGTTTTCGCACATCGGCATAACGCTTCTGGAAACCTTTATAGGCTTCCTGATCGCCGTGGTGCTGGGCTATTCGATAGCCGTTCTGCTGTATATGAGCGACGCCGTGCGAAAGGTTTTCGAGCCGTATATAGTCGTGCTGAACTCCCTGCCCAAAATTGCGCTGGGACCGCTGATTATCATATGGATAGGCACGGGCTACACCTCCATAATCTTTATGACCGTGCTGGTCGCGATAATCGTGTGCATAATGAACACGCTTACGGGCTTTCTGTCGGTCGACAAGACAAAGCTGACGCTTATGAAGGCAATGGGCGCAAGCAAGCAGGCGATACTGTTTAAACTGATTATCCCCGCTTCGCTCCCCTCGCTTATCAACACCTTAAAGGTTGCGGTCGGGCTGGCGTGGATAGGTTCGATTATGGGCGAATACGTCGCCTCGCGCGCGGGACTGGGGTACTTAATAGTCTACGGCGGTCAGGTATTCAAGCTTGACCTCGTTATGACGTCCACCTTCATTCTCTGCCTGCTGGCGGGCGGTATGTACGGCATAATTACGCTTATAGAAAAAAAGCTTACCAAATAGATATATAAAAGCTTAGCGGCGGCGATTTTAAAATCGCCGCCCGCGTAAATTTTTTTTGTTTTACCCGTAAAAAACAAAACCCCCCCCCCCGGGACCCCACCCCGC
>JAIDIR010000073.1 GCA_029052615.1 Clostridia bacterium
CCCCCCAACAATTTGAACAAGCGCTTTACCTTCGACAGCTTCGTGGCGGGCAACAACCTGTTTGCGTTCGAGGCGGCTAAAAACGTTGCCGACGACCCTGCGGGCGTTTACAACCCCCTGTTCATTTACGGCGGCACGGGTCTGGGCAAGACCCACTTAATTCAGGCGATTGCCAACCAGATTATTGCAGAAAAGCCAAACCTTAAAGTAGTTTACGCCACCTGCGAGCAGTTCGTAAACGAAATTATAGACACGATGTTCGCTTCCAAGGGTCCCGACGCGCGCGAAAAGAGCAACAGATTAAGACAGCACTACCGCAGCGCGGACGTGCTCATTATCGACGACATACAGTTTATTGCCAACAAAAAAGCCGTTCAGGAAGAATTTTTCCATACCTTTAACGAGCTGATTTCGCGCGGCAAGCAGATAGTTAGAACTTCCGACCAGCCCCCCAAGGAGCTGACCGCACTCGAAGAGAGATTGAGAACGCGTTTCTCGGGCGGACTGGTGTTCGACGTAATGCCGCCCAACCTTGAAACCAAGATTGCGATATTAAAGAAGAAGGCGTTTGAAAAGAAATGCATAGTTCCCGACGAGGTGCTTTCCTTCCTTGCGCAGGATTCGGGCGACGACGTAAGAACGCTTGAAGGCAGGCTTACCAAGGTAATATTCGCAAGCAAACTGCACGAAACGCCCATAACCGTAGCCCTTGCAAAGAGCGCGCTGAACGAGGCCGTTTCCGAGGGCGGCGCGGAGGAAATTACCCCCGCAAGCGTAATAAACGCCGTTACCGGTTTTTACGGAGTCACCAAGAACGAGCTTATTGGCAAATGCAAGAAAAAGGAGCTGGTGCTGCCCAGACAGGTCTGCTGCTACCTTATGTGCGAGCTTTTGTCCCTCCCCCTTATGTCGATAGGCAAGGAGCTGGGCGATCGTAACCACACCACTATCCTCTATTCGCGCGACAAGGTCGAGGGCATGATTGCCGTAAGCGACAAGATGGCGAAAGACATCGACGACATTAAGAACATTATCTTAAAGAAATAGCGGCGTGTCGCCGCAGCCAAGTCCTTTAAACGCTTACACGGTAAACGAGTAAAGGCACAACAAATCGGATCGCCCGCTTCGGCGGGCGTAAATTTTTAGCATTATGAAAGAATTTTCACTGGGAACGTACGATGCGGCGGTAGTCGGCGCGGGACACGCAGGCTGCGAAGCCGCGCTTGCCCTTGCGCGCACCGGACTTAAAACCGCGGTACTCACTTTAAATCTCGACGCTATCGCCTTTATGGCGTGCAACCCCTCGATAGGCGGCACGGCTAAAGGTCATCTCGTGCGCGAAATAGACGCGCTGGGCGGTGAGATGGGCGTGAATGCAGACGCCACCGCCTTGCAGATTAAAATGCTGAACGTCGGCAAGGGCGCGGCGGTGCAGTCGCTAAGGTGCCAGTCGGACAAAAACGCCTATCACGCGCGGATGAAGAGCGTGCTGGAAAACACTCAAAACCTTAGAATTATTCAGGGCGAGGTTGCTCAGATAATAGTCGAGAACGGCAAGGTTGCGGGGCTTAAAACGACGTACGGCGGAGTTATTAACTGCCTCGCGGTAGTGCTTGCCACGGGCGTATATCTGAACGCGCAGACCATTACCGGCGACGTCATTAAAAAGAGCGGACCCAACGGCTTTTCCGCCGCCGACGCGCTGACTCAAAACCTCATTGATTTGGGCTTTACCGTTCGCCGCTTCAAGACGGGCACCCCCGCCAGAGTGGACTTCCGCACGATAGATTTGAGCAAATTGACCCCCCAGTATGGCGAAAACAACGTGGGGCCGTTCTCTTTTATCACGCAAAATCCCCCCAAAAACAAAATGCCGTGCTATCTGGGCTACACCAACCTTGCCACCCACAAGGTCATTCTGGACAACCTTGACCGTTCGCCCCTTTACAACGGCACGATAGAGTCGACGGGACCGAGATACTGCCCCTCCATCGAAACAAAGGTAGTGCGCTTTGCCGACAAGGAAAGGCACCAGATTTTCATAGAGCCGGAGGGCGCGGACACGCTGGAAGCCTACGTTCAGGGCATGTCCTCCTCCCTCCCCCACGATATTCAGATAGAGATGTACCGCACGGTCGAGGGGCTGGAAAACGCCGACATTATGCGCTTTGCCTACGCCATTGAATACGACTGCATTGACACGCTGGACGTCTACCCCACCCTTGAATTCAAAAAGGTGCAGGGGCTTTACACTGCGGGGCAGATTAACGGCACTTCGGGCTACGAGGAAGCGGCGGCGCAGGGGCTTATTGCAGGACTTAACGCAAGCTTGAAGCTGCGCGGACTTCCTCCACTCGTTCTCGGGCGTGACGAGGCGTATATAGGCGTGCTTATAGACGACCTTGTGACCAAGGGCACGGAGGAGCCTTACCGAATGATGACCTCGCGTGCGGAATACAGAATAGAGCTTCGGCAGGATAACGCCGACTTCCGCCTTACGCAAAAGGGGTACGATTGCGGGCTTGTGACCGAGGAAAGATACGCTATTTACCTTAACCGCAAGCAGCAGTATCAAGCCGCCGTGCAGTATCTCGAGCGCACGTCCTACACCCCCGACCAGACGGAAAAGCTTTTACAGGAATACGGCTTTTCAAGGGCGGCGGGCTCGCTTTCATTAGCCGACCTCATAAGGCGAGGCATACCCCTCGACAAAATAAGCGCGGTGACGGGCGAAATAAATTTTGCACGCGACGTGCTGGATTCCGCCGAAATTTTTATAAGGTACGAGGGATATTTAAAAAAGAACGCTGAACAGATTGCCCGCGCCAAAAAGTACGAGGACAAGCTTTTAAGCGAGGATATAGACTATTCGAAAATCGAGGGTCTGCGCCTTGAGGCGAGGGAAAAGCTCAACAAAATCAAGCCGCGCTCGCTGGGGCAGGCTTCAAGAATTTCGGGCGTTAACCCCGCGGATATTGCCGTGCTGACCGTATGGCTGTCGCTTAAAAAGTGAAAGTATAATAAACGATAAAATAAACCACACACAGACAAATTACGCGCGCGCACGCATTATATAATGCGGTTATGCACGTTAAACTCAACTTCAAAACCGTATCAATGTACGCAATATACGCCCTTGCCCTCGTCGCACTCAACTACGCGTTGCCAAAAGTGCCGTTCGGGCTGGGGCTGTGTTTTTCTATGCTGGTATGCGGCACGAATATTATAGCCACGCCCGTACTTTACGCCCTTTCGTCCATTGTCACGCTGGACTGGATAACCATGCTTTTAAGCCTTTTCGAGTGCGGCTTTCTTACGGCGATTACCTTTATCTACAGAAGGACGCGCAAAAAAATCCGCTTCGAAAGCATTATATACGTGCTCCTCTCGCTTGCACCGTTTATCGCCTTTTCGCGCTGGCAGGGAATTGACAGCATTTACGTGACCGACAACCCCTATATATTAAAGTCGATTGCTGCAGTTGCCGTGACCGTGTTCACCTTCTTCGCGTTCCGCTGCGTATACTCGCTGCTCTTCCGCCTGTACAGGTGCAGATTGCGTGCGGACGAGCTCATATGCATTTCGGTGGTATGTATAGTTGCGGGCGTAGGAATTTGCAACCTTGCGGGAATATACGCCTATATATGCATAGGCGCCGGACTGAGCGCGTTTGCCGTGCGGCTGACCAAAAGCCCCGCCGCTGTGATAGCCGCCTGCGTGCTATCCGTGCCCTGCGCCGTAGTAGGGCTGAGCTTCGAGCACGTAACGGCGTTCGTAATAATTTCTATAATAGCCCTCGCGTTTGCCGAGCTGGGCAGATTTGCCCCCGTGGTTGCGGCGCTTGCAGGGGGCGCGGGCTATCTGTATTTAACGGGGGCGTTCACGCAGGGCGTCGCCTCCGCGGTGATATACGCGCTCATACTCTTTCTCTGCTGCATACTCCCCGTCCTTCCGCCGCAAAAGAGCGTGGAAAATATGCGCAACCTGCTGGCGGTTAAAAAGGTTCTGCCGCGCACCGACGAGGAGCGCTATAAGGAATACGTTTCCGAAAAGCTTTACAGAATGAGCGAGGTTTTCCGCGAAATCGAGAGCGCGTTCGTCGCGCTGGACGACGGTCCCGACGACGGCGCAATGAGAAAGCGCATGCTCGTTGAAACCAAACAGAGCATGTGTTCTGGCTGTAAAAAGAAGGAAGCCTGCGCGCACACCAAGGTTTACCGCGGCTTTTCCTCGCTTATCGAAGCGGGGTGCTTAAAGGGCAAGGTCAGCTTCGTCGACCTGTCCTCCGATATAACGCTCAACTGCAGCGACCCCGCCAACCTTATTGAAACGGTCAACCGCCTATTATACGAGTACCGCAAAATGACGCTGGAAGCGGAGAACGCCAGAAGCGGGCGCAAGCTGCTTGCGGGGCAGGCGCGCGGCATTGCCGAAGTTCTTAAAGGGCGCGCCGTTGAGTTCTGCCGCGAGAGCGACGACTTTTCCGCAATGGAAAAGAAGATTGGCGACACTCTTGCCGCAAACGGCGTTTCCTGCCCCGAAATACGTATGCGCGGACAGGCAAACAAGGAAATAAGTTTGACCGTCGTCGACTGCAAAAACTTTAATCCGGTAAAAAGAACCGTCGAAAGCGTGACGGGCTTGAAGCTTATGCTTAAGGACAAGACGGTGTACGACGGGCAAAAGACCGCATACCTTTTGGTCGAGCCGCCCAAATACGACGCGGCGTTCGGCGTGGCGTTTGCCGTCAAGGACAACGAGCGCGTTTCGGGCGACACGCACTCCGTAATCAAGATTAACGAACACTCCTTTTTAATGGCGCTGTCCGACGGTATGGGAAGCGGCGAATACGCGCGCAAGGTTTCCACAACCGCCATCTCGCTTATCGAGGCGTTTTACCGCTCCGAAATACCCACGGACATAGTGCTTGACACAATAAACAAGCTGCTGTGCTTTAACCGCGACGAGCGGTTTACCTGCATTGACGCCGCCGCAATAGATTTGAACACCCTTACCGCCTCGTTTATAAAGATAGGCTCGCCCGTCGGCATAATCGTGCGCAAGGGCGAAATCAAGGTGCTGGAAAGCCACTCGCTGCCCCTTGGAATTCTGGACAGTCTGCACCCCACCACCTGCAAGGAGCAGCTTAAAAACAACGACATAGTTACGTTTATGAGCGACGGCGTGACCTCGGCGTTCAACGGCGTTTCCGACCTTTACGACTTTTTGCAGACCTTAAAGCCGCTCAATCCGCAGAGCCTTGCGGAAAAAATTCTTGCCGCCGCAAAGGAGCGCGTGCAGGGCACTCCCGACGATATGACCGTGCTTTGCGTGCGCATATTCAAGCGGCAGGTGTGAAAAATATCGGATATGAAAAGCCCCGCGCTTTATGCGCGGGGCTTTCAAATTTATCAAATTTTAATTTCTGCCACTGTCCTTTATAAGCTTCTTTAACTCCGCCATAGCGTTGCGACCGGGCATTTCGGTCAGGCGGAAACGCCAGTTGCCCGCCGCCGTGGAAGGCACGTTCATACGCGCGGAATTATCCAGACAAAGTATATCCTGTATAGGCAATACCGTCAGGTAGGACTTTGCGTGAGCCGCACATACGCACAGCGCTTTTACCGCGTCGGTCCTGTTGACTATCGGCTCGTAAGCGCCCTCGCCCTTTACCGCTGTGCGGAGCTGTTTTCTGAAATCCTTAAACTGCTCCTCGTCCATAGCCTGCATAAAGCCCAGCGCGGTGTCGTTGTCGTGCGTGCCCGTATACGTTACGGAGTTTTCGACTATATTTGCGGGCAGATATGCGTTCTCCTCGCTGCCGTCGAAAGCAAACATAAGAACGTTCATACCGGGGAAGCCGCACGCCTCGCGCAGCTCCACCACGCCGTCGTCCAGAACGCCCAAATCCTCGGCAATTATCTCGACGTCGCCCAAACGCTTTTTAACTTCTTTGAAAAGCTCGGCGGAAGGACCCTCTTCCCACTCGCCCGAAATGGCGTTGTAGGCGTCCGCGGGAATCGCATAGTAGCGGTCGAAACCGCGGAAGTGGTCTATGCGGATAACGTCGTACATCTCCTTGGCTTTCTCGATACGTTCAAGCCACCAGTCGTAATTTTCGGCGCGCATTGCGTCCCAGTTGTAAAGGGGATTGCCCCAAAGCTGACCGTGCTTGGAAAAATAATCGGGGGGAACGCCCGCCACCTTTACGGGCTTCAAGTCCTCGTCAAGCTGGAACAGCTCCGACCGCGCCCAGATGTCGGACGAATCGTACGCGACGTACAGCGGAATATCGCCGATAATTTTTATACCCTTGGAGTTGGCGTATTCCTTAAGCTTGCTCCACTGCAATTTGAACTGGTACTGTAAGAACAGCCAGAAGCAGTATTCGGAACGGTAAACGGCGTTGCGGAATTCGTACACCGCCAGATGCTCTTTATACTTGTATGCGTCGGGGAAGTGATCGAAGGTGCCGCCGTAGCGCGCCTTCAACGACATAAACAGCGCGTAGTCCTCAAACTCGCCGCTCTCGATAAACTCGATAAACTTTTCGTCGCGTATGTTATAACGCGCATATGCGCGCCTTAAAAGCGCGTATCTCTTTTCGTAAAGCTCCGCGTAATCGACGTCGCCCGCAGGCATTTTGGCGCTTTCCAGCTCCTCGTCGTCCAACAGCCCCTGCTTTCTAAGGTCCTCAAGGTCTATAAAATAGGGGTTGCCCGAAGAACAGCAAACCGACTGATAGGGCGAATCGCCGTAGCCCGTCTGCTGCAGGGGCAAAATCTGCCAGTACTTGACGTTGCTCTTTTTCAAGAGGTCAACGAACTCGTAAGCTTCCTTGCCGAGCGAACCTATGCCGTACTCGTTGGGTAACGAGGATATATGGCAAAGTACGCCTAAGCCTCTTTC
>JAIDIR010000074.1 GCA_029052615.1 Clostridia bacterium
AGCTGAGGGCGAGCCTGACCGAGTATTACAAGGTTTCCTCGCTGGAAAATTACGACGAGGTTTACCGCGCGGTTGCCTTCTTTTCCTTCCGCTACGGAAAGATTGACTGGCTGGAAAGCAACAACGAATACTGGCTTGAACAGGACGCCAAGCTGCGCACCGATTTCAATATAACCTCGGGCTTCCATATCGACGAAATGCCCAAGGTCAAGTTCAAGTCGGAGATGAAAACCTACTACAAAAAGGCGGGCATTAAGGTTGCGCGCCACTGCATTGCAACCGACGAAAAGACGTGCAAAAAGTTCATTGAGGAAGTGGGCTATCCCGTAATCGTCAAGCCCGACAACGGCGTGGGCGCAAACGATACGCATAAGTTGGAAAACGACGGCGACCTGCAAAGATTTTTCCAGACCAAATACCCCGTTTCCTATATAATGGAAGAGTATATTCAGGCGGAGGTCAATTCCTACGACGCGATAGTAAACAGTCAGGGCGAGCCCATTTTCGAGACGGGCAACGTAACGCCGCTGTCGCTTATGGACGTCGTAACTACAAACGATACGTCGCTTTTCTATATTCTCAACAAGCCCTTCGACGACGTTAAAGCCGCGGGGCGCAAGGTGTTGAAGGCGTTCGGCGTAAAGAGCCGTTTCGTGCATTTCGAGTTCTTCCGCTTGACCTGCGACCAGCATATCGGCAAGAAGGGCGAGGTGGTTGCGCTGGAGGTCAATATGCGCCCGTCGGGCGGCATATCCCCCGATATGATGAACTACGCCAACTCCACCGACGTTTACAAGATTTGGGCGGATATGATTGCTTTCGATAAGACCGACTTGCAGACCGGCGAAAAATATTTCTGTGCGTTTGCGGGCAGGCGCGACGGCAGACATTACGTATTCCGCGAGCAGGATATACGCGATAAATTCTATAATAACCTGAAGATAGTGGGCAGGGTGCCGCGCGCGCTTTCGGGCGCGATGGGCGACACTATGTATATCGCCAACTTCAAAACGCAGGCGGAGCTGGACGAATTCCTTGCCGAAATGGTTGCCGAAAGACAGTAAGCGGCGTGGCGCCGCAGCCAAGTCCTTTAAGTGCTTGCGCGGATAAATACTCGTCACGACAAAGCATAAGCCCGTGCGCATCGAGCGCACGGGCTTTTTTAATTGTGTCTTTATTACAAAGCTCTAATCGAGTCGACGGGCTTCTTGCGCGCCGCAAAGAATACGGGCAGGAAGGTGGCGATAAACGCAACGACCAGCGCGATTGCAATCATCATTACGACCGACACTATGCCGAACACGAACAGCGCTATGCTTATTCCTATCTGCGTTCTTAAAACGGTGTTGAGTACCGCGCATACGGTAACCGTGCCAACGAGGGAGAGCAGGGTGCATATGCCCACGATAATTCCAGATTCTGCAAAGAATATCTTAAACACGTCAATGCCCCTTGCGCCCACCGCACGCAGGATACCTATTTCCTTGCGCTTGTTGGAAATGGACACCGAAACGAAGTTGAACAGAAGCAGGGAGGCAAATACCGCAAACGCCAGACCCACCCACAGGAACACGGTGGAAAGCGTTTCGGCTGTTTCGTTTGCAAGCTCAACCATCTCGTAAAGTGAGTTTTCTATATTTAAGAAAACGTCGTGCTCGTCGGCGTTTTTCATGCCAACGCTTCCGGCAAGCTTTTTATACGTTTCCGCTCTGCCGTCGTATTCAAGCATAACGCCCGCATACTTATCGTTTTCCGACGGAACGTATTTGGTGGTGGTTGTCGAGGTATAGCGGTACGTTTCCACGCGAACGTTGGCGTCTATGAACGATTGGGTAAGATATACGCCGTTCTGATTATCGTCGTAGTCGCTGACGTAAAAGCCGACGACTTTCATATTAAACCCGCTCGGTTCGCTCATGCTTGCGGAACCGTTCGGCTCGCCGATATAGATTTTCAAGTCGAAGGTCGAAAGGTATTTTGTCAGTACGGCTTTAAGCTTTTCAAGCGCCTCTAATCTCTGCTTTTTGTTTACGTAAACGTCCTTTCCCTGAACGTAGTTGCCGTTGTCGTCGGTATATCCCGGGACGTAATATCTGCCGTCGTCATACATCTGCCAGAGGGTGTACGGGTTTTCGTATCTATCGAAATATTCGTCCGTAAACCATTCGAGCTCGTAATTATATTCGGCGCTTCCGACTTCGAAATCGCTTTCAAAGCCCTCTATTTCGCCGCTCTTTACCCTTGCCATAATATCTTCCGAAATGGCAACTCTCAATTGTTCCAAGCCGCTCGGCATTCCGATATTTACCACCATTTCGTCGTCGGCAAGCGACGTTTTGTTTTCGTCGAAGAAATAGGTTTTAAGCTGATTGTCGCCGCCGTACGCCTTCACCTGATTGGCAAGGAAGTTGGTATTGTCGGGGCTGTCGGCGTGGTCGGGGCGGACCTCGTATTTTCCCGTTTCGCCGTCAAAATAGTATATGGGTTCGTAGTAGCCTATACTGTCGGGCGAATAGTCGAAATATTCCACGTAGCGCCGGCTCAGCTCAAAAGCTTCCTCGTACTCGCCGTAAAAATCTTCCGAAACGAGCGCAAGCTGATGTATGCTTTCGCCCTTCATATACGCCAAGAAAGAAGCCATCAAGATAAAGTCGACCGACTCCTTGTCCTTAATTCTGTCGAACTTGCTGTCAACCGCGCCGCTTTCGAACACGCCGGTCACCTTAAAGGCTTTTTCCTGCTGGATCAGGCGGAGCACGATATATTTGCCGATGACGTCCTGCGCGGAATTGACGGTCACCTTGTCCTTTGCCGAATAGCTTTTAATTTCGCCGTCGTCATCAAGCGTGACGTTTGCAAGCACCGTGCCCGTGCTCTTAATTACGTCAATCATATAGGACGATATGCATATTTCGCTCTTGTTTGCGGGATAGGTGCCTATAAAGTTTTGGGTGCGCAGCTTGTGACCTTCGGGCACGAACGCAAACTTGTTTAAGCTTGCCTGATAATAGGATATCTGGCTGCTTCCCGAATCGTTGACTTCCACGTTCTTTATGCTTGCTTCGTTGGAACCGCCGTCGGGTGAATAGTAGCCGTAGGAGGCGGAACCGTACTCCGAGGTAAGCTTTGCAACTTCCTCCTCGGTAAAGGCTGCGGACCATTCGTCGGTGTAAGTTTGCTCCTGCTCGCCGTAGTATTGATAGGTCGTTTCCGCCCTGTAGTTCTTGGTTACGTTTATGTATTCGTATCCGCTTTCCGCAAAAGACTTTGCCGCAACCTCCTTGCCGTTGTAGGTCATAAGGGTGGAGAACAGCCCGAACATTGTGAACGCAATGCACGAAAGGAAGATGGTGAATATCAGTCGGATGGGCTTTAATTTAAGTCCCGAAGCGCCAATCCTTATCGCCTTTGCGGCGGGCAGGCGCGAACGGATAAGCTTGCTTTCTTCCTTTGTGTACTGCTTGTCGGCAAGCGCGTCCGCCTTGGTGTCGGCAAAGGTTTCGGTGGAGCCGCTGTCCGACATTCTGTTTGACTTTTTAAAGTTGTAAATTTCGCTTGCGCCGTTGGTGATGATGACGTCGCCTTCGGTCTTTTTAATGAAGTCCTGAATGGTCTTCATATTCGCCGCGGTAAGCGTGCTACCGCTCTTGATAGAAAGGGTGTTGCCGCCGATAACCGAAACGTTTTCGTCCAGCCGTTCGGGAGGCACGTGCTCCTTGGTGACGTCCGAAATAATCTTGCCGTCCTGCAGCTCGACAATTCTGTCGCCGTAAATTTCCGCAAACTCCCTGTCGTGCGAAACGACTATTACGAGGCGCGTTTCCGAAAGCTTTTTAAGCGTGTCGAAAACCTGCTTGCCCGTCGCCGAATCGAGTGCGCCCGTCGGTTCGTCCGCCATAATAATCTGCGGTTCCTTAACGAGTGCGCGCGCAATTGCAATACGCTGTTTCTGTCCGCCCGAAAGGGTGTTGGGCTTGCGCTTTGCAAAAGCTTCCAGCTCCACGTCGCGCAGCAGCGCGTTAATCTTTTCCCTGTCCTTAGGCTTGCCCTGCAATTCCAGCGCCAGCGCAATGTTGTCCTCAACGTTGAATTCGTCAAGTATGTTGTATTCCTGAAAGATAAATCCGACGAAAGTGTTTCTGTAGCTGTCGAAGTCGGAGCCGGTAAATTCTTTTGAGCTCTTGCCCTTGACTATAACCTCGCCGCCCGTCGGCTCGTCCAGACCGCCGCTCACGTTTAAAAGGGTGGATTTGCCCGAGCCCGATTTACCCAGCAGGAAAACAAGCCCCGTCTGTCCGAACGAAATGCTAACGTCGTCAAGCGCGCGCGTTTCCACGCCGCCCTTGGTCCTGTAAATTTTGGTTACGTTTTTAACTTCCAACATTTTATAGTTGGGTGTTTCTTCTGCGTTTTCCAAATTTGTCACCTCGCAAAAAACTGTATTTTAATAAAGTAGTTATATTTTATCACCGCATAAAAAATAATGCAACGATAAATACAGGCATAAAAAATTTGCGGGGGTAATATGATATTAAACGTAACGGAAAAGTTTTAAAAATCAAGCGGAGGCAAAATATGTTTGACAGCGATATTTATAAGGATATAGCAATCAGGAGCGGCGGCGAAATTTACGTGGGCGTGGTAGGTCCCGTGCGTACGGGTAAATCGACGCTTATTAAAAGGTTTATGACCGAACTCGTGCTGCCCCACGCGGACGGCGACAGGCTGTCGGAGATGGTTGACGAGCTTCCGCAGTCTGCTGCGGGCAGAACGGTTATGACCACCGAGCCCAAGTTCATTCCCGCAAAGGCGGTAAAGGTGACCATTGACAACGCCGAGGCGAACGTTCGCTTAATCGACTGCGTAGGGTTCGCCGTTGAGGGCGCTTCGGGCTTCGAAGAGGAGGGCGCGCCCCGCCTCGTCAACACTATGTGGAGCGACAAGCCCATACCTTTTACGGAGGCGGCGGCTATCGGCACGCAGAAGGTCATACGCGACCACTCGACCATAGGGCTGTGCGTAACCTGCGACGGCACGGTTACGGGAATAGGGCGCGAGGGCTATATAGCAGCCGAGGAGCGCACCGTTGCCGAGCTTAAAAGTATAGGCAAACCTTTCGTCATAGTGCTCAACTGCGCCGACCCCACCAATGCGGGCGTAAGAGCGTTGAGGGAAGAGCTGGAAAATAAGTACGAAAGCCCCGTTGTGGCAATCAACTGCGAAACGGCTTCGGTCGACGAGCTTAGCGCCCTCTTGCGCGCCGTGCTCTTCGAGTTCCCCGTGACCAGCGTGGACGTTAAAATTCCCGACTGGATACGCGTTATGCCTGCCGACAGCTCGGCAATTTCGGAGCTTTTATCCGCAGTGCGCACGACCTGCGAAAAGGTAAACGTGATGCGTGAATGCTCGCTCTTCGACGAGGCGTTCGAGGGCAGCAAGTACTGGAAGAGCGACGTTTCGGTCAGCCTTTCGCTTGCAACGGGCAAGGCTACCGTGGAAGTCAACTTGCAGGACGGCGTACTCTTCGATATGCTTTCCGAAATCTCGGGCGAGGATATTTGCGGCGAGGGCGAACTGATGCGTTACGTTGCCGCGGCTTCGGAGGCTAAGCGCAACTACGACAAGGTCAAGGACGCCTTCGAGTGCGCAAAGCTGACCGGCTACGGCATAGTTTGTCCTGCAGACGACGATCTGAGCCTGGATAAACCAAAGGTCATCAAGCAGGGCGGAAATATGGGCATAAAGCTGCGCGCAACCGCACCCAGCTACCACGTGGTAAAGGTGGACGTCAGCGGCGAGGTCAGCCCGATTATGGGGCACGCCTCCCAGAGCGAGGATATGGTTAACGGCATAATGAGCGGCTTCGAAACCGACCCCCAGGCAACCTGGAACACCGCGCTGTTCGGCAAGTCGCTGCGCAGTATGGTAAAGGAAGGGCTGGACGGCAAGGTGACCGCTATGCAGGATGAGACGCGCAACAAAATGAGGCGCACGATTACCAGGATAGTCAACGAGGGAAGAGGCGGAGTTATTTGCATTCTTTTATAAGGTAAAAAATAAAAAGCGCCGCGCATATTTGCGCGGCGCTTTCTCATTCGCCTTTTTTGTCTACTGCTTTGTGCTTATCTATTTCGGGCGGAACGAACACGCTTCCGTCCGCCGAGTATAAGGCGGCGTTGTTTTTCAGCGTTGCTATATATTCGTTGTACTGCTCGTCAGTCAGTTTTCTTATTTTTTTCTTGGGTTTGGACATAAAAAATAACCTCCGCACGTAATGCTTTTTTAACATTATGTACGGAGATTTCATTTTCTATTCAGTTAAGCGGTTGCTTAAATAACTCTCACCCTGACTACGCCGTCTATTGCCGCAATGCTCTTGGCAAGGGCGGGGGCAGGGGTGCCGTTTACGTCTATAATGCAGTAAGCGTAATCGCCCTTGGACTTGTCGGTCATATTCTCTATATTCAGTCCCGCCGAGGATACCGCCGCGGTGAACTGAGCAATCATATTGGCAACGTTTCTGTGGTGCACGCAAATTCTCGCCGTGCCCTCTCTGGGTGCGCTGACAGCGGGATAGTTCACGCTGTTTACGATGTTGCCGTTATCTATATAATCGACCAGCTGCTTTGCCGCCATAAGCGCACAGTTGTCCTCCGCTTCGGGAGTGCTTGCGCCCAGGTGGGGCACGCATATTGCGTTCTTGACGCCGATAAGCTTTGCCGTGGGGAAGTCGGTTATGTATCTTGCAAGCTTGCCGCTTCCGAGGGCGGAAATAACCGCGTCGTCGTCAACCAGCTCGCCGCGCGAATTGTTTATAAGCACCGCGCCGTCCTTAAGCGTTGCTATCGTCGCCGCGTTGAACATTCCCTTGGTGTCGGGGGTGAGGGGCACGTGTACGGAGATATAGTCCGCGCACTTGTAAAGCTCCTCGCGTGTTGCGACAACCTTGACCGCGGGGTTAAGCATAAGCGCGTTGGCGGTGGAAAGGAAGGGGTCGCAGCCGACGACGTTCATTCCCAGCGCGTACGCCGCGTTTGCAACGGCAATGCCTATCGCGCCCAGACCTATGACGCCCAGCGTCTTGCCCGTAAT
>JAIDIR010000075.1 GCA_029052615.1 Clostridia bacterium
CCGTATACCAATATGCAGGCGCGTGAAAAGGTTGAAGAGCTTGCCGGTGTACTTGCCGAATATTCATGCGGAACCACGCTAAACGTAATTAAGGTTACGCATATTCAGGAAGAAATTCATAAAAAGTGTAACGGTGACTATATGGTTACGCTTTTGCGCCGTTTTATGATGAGAATTGCGGAAAGGCTTGCCAAAAAGTGTGGCGCGCAATGCATAATTACGGGTGAGAGTCTGGGGCAGGTTGCAAGTCAGACGATAGAGGGTATGACTTCATCGGGTAGCGTAGTGCAGAATTTGCCAGTTTTGCGACCCCTTTGCGGATTTGATAAAAACGAAATTATTGAAAGAAGCAGAGCAATGGGGGCTTTTGAAATTTCAATCAAACCTTATGAGGATTGCTGTACGGTATTTCTTCCCAAACATCCGGTAATTCATCCCAAACCTTCCGACGTTCTGGCGGAGGAAGCAAAGCTTGATATTGAGGCGCTTATTGAGGAAGCGATATCGACTTTAGAAATAGTAAAATTATAAATAAAGGCTCTGCATGGTGCAGGGCCTTTTTTCTTATTTATTATACCAGTCTTTATAAGCTATATCGGGTACTTTATCCTGTGATTTTTCAGTTCTGATAATTACTCTCGGCAAAGTGATTTCTTCGCCGATAAATTTTTTTCCGTTGCTCTCGAAGTAGGGAGTGATCGAATAAATATATTCTCCGATGTTCGGTTTGTCAATTATATTTTCTTTCCATTGACCGTCATATATTATATCAATTTTGCTTGCGTTGTGCCGTTTAACGACATATGAGTAGTACTTTGTCTGACATAATGATATGCTAATCTGGTTATTATTTACTAAAATGCTCGGTTTTTTGATGGCTGGAGCAGTAAATCTGTTAGTTTGCTCGTATCTGTCGTTTCCCATTAAACACTTTACTGTTAGTCTGTTTAATTTAGGGGAGTTTTCGTCGCTCAATAGAATTTTGTCGTTCTTTTCGTATTCTTCACGGTCAATTTCAATATTTACAGTTCCCGTAGTTTTGTCAAGCGGAGAGCAGGATTTTGAATTATAAATTTCAGTAAGCAGTTGACTTGTTATATCGCAACAATCTCTTCCGCCAGTGATTTGTAATTTTTTATTGTCCTTATCGCCAAGCCATACGCCTATGCAGTAATCTGAAGTATAGGCAATGGAATACGCGTCGGTATTTCCGTCCTTATTTCCGCAAGTGCCGGTCTTGCACGCAACGTCGAAATTAAAATCCTTCAATTTTTTTGCCGTTCCGCTTTTCGCGGTTTCGCAAAGCACGTCGTTAATAAGCGAACATGTTCCTTCGGAAAACGCTTTTTGATGCGAAATTTTATCCTGATACAGGATTTTACCGTTCTGGTCGCAAATTTCTTTTATGAAATGCGAAGAGGTGTAGTCGCCGTGGTTGGCAAAAACCGAATAGGCGTCGCATAATTCTTTTAAGTTTAAGCCTTCGTTCATTCCGCCGAGTGCAAGCGCGAGCGTTTTATCTTCCTTTTTGAGCTCGATATTCATTTTGTCAGCGTACTTTTCAACGTCGTCTAAATTCATTGAATTTAAAGTTTTAACTGCCGGAATATTTAAGCTTTGTTTAATGCTATCCGCAACCGTAACGCGGCCGTGATATTTTTTATCGTAATTTTCGGGCGTGTAGCCTCCGTAATTAATCGGTTCGTCGTTAATTTTGGTAAATAAATTCAATTTTTTTTCTTCAAGCGCAGGGGCGTATACGAAAATTGGTTTTGCCGTAGAACCGATTTGTCTTTTTGCGTTGCCTATAGAAG
>JAIDIR010000076.1 GCA_029052615.1 Clostridia bacterium
TGTATACTATCAGCCCGTTTACGATCAGCCTGAGTATGAGCATCCCCAGTACGAGCAGCCCGCTTACGAACAGCCTTCGTTTGACCGTTCGGCTTACGACCGCTCGGCATACGACCGTTCCGCTTACGATCGTTCTCCCTACGACAGGTCTTCCTTGTTCAGACAGCCTGCTTACGAGCAGCCTACCATTGAGGATCTGAGCGACGACGAGCCCGAATACGAGGAGCCCGTTAAAGCAGAACCTGTTAAGGGTAAGGCAAAGGCGGCGCCCGCCGAACAGCCCGCACCTGCTCCCGCTCCCGTACCCGAAACCATTTACGTGTACAGCGGCGATACCGACGAATTCCTTGATACGCTTTCCGATAAGGAAAAGGTTGAATTCGTTGAAGTGTTCATTAAGAAGAGCAAGGGCACGGTAAACGGCGTTCCCGATTACGTCATCAAGGGCGACAATGCGGACTTCTTCCCCGCGGTGTTCGTACACATCAACAGATACCGCGACAAGCTGTCCGACGCGCTTATGGGCAAGATGTACAAGCAGCTTGGCAGATAAATTTGATACAATTAAAAACGTCCGCGCGGCAACAACCGCGCGGACGAATTTTTTTATGGTAATTATTTATTGGCGGATATTTTAACCGTAACGTTGCCGCCTTTAATTTTGACGTTGCCGCCCGAAAGAGCGTTTACGATATACAGTCCCCTGCCGCTCTCCGCAAGCACTTCGGGCAGGTCGGGTACGGATATTTCACCCGTCGGCGAGGAGGCGCGGACGGTTATGGTTATTTCGCCGTCGGTCAGCATTCCCGAAAACAGCGCCGAACAGCCGCAGTGCCTTATTACGTTGGTTATCAGCTCGCACGAAACCAGCCGGCTGTCGAACACCGCGTCGGCGTTCACTCCGCTCCCTTCAAGATAATTTATAAACCTGAACAGTTCGGCGTTCATCTCGCTGATATCGTCGATTTCGAAAGTAATCACTTTGACAACGCCTCCCTGAGTTTTTCTATTATTCTGTGCTCCGCGCGCGAAACGAACATCTGGCTTACGCCCAGTATTTTGCCCGCTTCCGCCTGCGATTTGCCC
>JAIDIR010000077.1 GCA_029052615.1 Clostridia bacterium
ATGTTCAGCCGCGGCGGTCACCTTTTCAGCGCGTACGACGAGGGTAAGGAAATAACCGATTTTTCGGACGTTACGCTTCAATATTTCGGCGATATGGAGCTTCCCGCGGAGCTTAAGGCAATGCTTGACGCTCTGCCCGCAAACGGTATGCCCGCACAGGAGCTTACGCCTTTGACCGCGATTTTAAACCTTGCGGAAACTTACGGCGGCGCAACCTTTGCAGACAAAAAGCTTACCATTAACTTCAACAAGACCGCGTACGGATTGTACAACGACGTGCTTGCGGTTATCGAATCGCTTACCGAGGACACCAAGGTCGGCGACGTTATCAAGGCTAAGCCCGTAAAGGCTTTAATCGAATCGCTCACCTACGGCGTTTCCGCCAAGGACGTTCTGGATCAGGTTGCCGCAATGACAGGCGGCGAAGCGGGCGCAAGCACGCTTGAAGGCGAGGGGGCAGACAGCAGCCTTGCAATGATTGGCGCGATGCTTGAAATCCTTCCCGAAGCGGCAGAGGGCGAAAGCGTTTACGCCTATCTGGTAAAAGTGCTTGAATCCAAGGACGTTGCGGAAGCTATATTCAAAATGATTGCTCCCACGCTGCCCGCTTCGGCAGTGGCTCCCATAGCACAGTTCAAGGTTATCGAGCTTCTGCAGCTTATCGCGGCTTCCATGCAGCCTCCCCAGAATCCCGACCAGGGCACTACCATGAGCGCGGTTGTTTACGAAGAGAGCGCAGGCGGTATGCAGCAGGTTACCATGGCTCAGATCAAGAAGCAGATAAAGGACTACCTTAATCAGATGGTATCCGTTACCGAGGATAAGGTTACCGTTACGATGCCGGAGTCGGCTTATGAAGTAAGCGCGCTTGAATTCGTTTATACGGTAGGCGACGACTACGCGGTATCTTCCGTAGCGGTAAGCGGTTCGGTAAACGAAAAAACGAGCTACGTGCGCGGAATCGGTCACGACGGTGAGAATTATTATCAGAATAACGAAATCGAAAACGATTATACAATATCCGCTTCCATTGAATTTGCCGCGAGCGAATATACCCTTACGGATATAAACGACAACGAAGTTGAAGCACTTACGCAAAATTACGAAAACAAAACTTACTACAGTCGTAATCCGGCAATAACAGTAATTAATAATTCAACTCAAACTGAAACGCGCGTTTACGTAGGTGTGACTTTGCAGGACGAAACTATTACTGAAGTCGCGGCATATACGCGCGGCAACGGCGAAACCTACATAAAAATCAACGGTTGCGTATGGGAAAACGGTACGATTAGTTTCAACGTTGAAGGCGCAGGTGATTTGGTTTACGAAATTGATATTGACGAAAGACGTGCAAGTTACGGCGACTGGACTGAATACGGATATATCTATATTGAAGGATATATTACAAATCGTGATATGGTGCCCGAAAATGGTTATCAGATACCCCAAATCAGTTCCGTATGGATTGATATATACAAATCGGAAGACGTAATCACTTCCACGGTTGCGGAAATTATTGCGGCAAAGTAATAAAA
>JAIDIR010000078.1 GCA_029052615.1 Clostridia bacterium
CTTCCGACGGGCTGGGGCATCATAACCATGCCCGCGCCGCCGCCGAAGGGATAATCGTCGCATTTCTTGTGCTTGTCCGCGGAATAGTCGCGTATATTCACAATTTCAATTTCAAGCTTTCCGCCGTCCACGGCGCGCCCTATTATGCTCTCTTTGAGCGGCGCGAACATTTCGGGGAAAAGCGTCAGAATGGTTATCTTCATAAATTTTTACTCGTCGAGAGCGACTTCCTTAAACCGCGCCGCGCTGACGGTTATTTTGCGCGCGGATAAATCCACGTCGGCAATCAGCCCCTTGACCGCGGGGAAAACGACCTTTTTGCCGTCGCCCTTTTTAAGCTCGTAAATATCCGTCTTTGCGGGGGTCACGCTTTCGACCGTACCTATCTCCGCCCCCGTATCGTCAACCACCGCGCAGCCGATTAAGTCGGCTATATAGAACGTGTCGTCGGGAAGCGCGGGGGCGTCCTCGCGCAATACCTCTATATCCAGTCCGCGCAGAAGCTCGGCGGCGTTTCTGTCGGCTATACCGCTTAAGGTTACGAACGCACAGTTGCCGCCCTGGGGGCGTACTTTAAGCATTTTGTAGGCGTTTCCCCCGATATATACCCTGTCGAACGCCTGCAAATCCTCGGGATAGTCGGTCATCGTCAGTACTTTTACTTCGCCGCGTATGCCCTGCGGCTTTACTATAGTTGCAATAGTCAAATAATCTTTCATACACAATAATTAGTAAATCCCTCCGATTAGAAGCAAGCAAGACAAGAAGCGCGAGCACCGACCGACAGGAGTGTACACGGAAGTACACGACTGAGGCGGCGCGGAGCGCGACACAGTATTGCGACGCTTATAAGCGGAGAAATTAAAAGAAAAGGCGAAGTCACGCCTTTTCCTTAATTTCTATAAAGTATTTCTTGCTTTCGCGCGGGGTATAAGCATTGACGATAGTGCGCAACGCCTTTGCAATTTTGCCCTGCTTGCCGATTACTTTGCCCATATCCGAGGGGTCTAAAAGCACGGTAACTTCAACCGCGGTTTCCTTCTCCTCCACCTTATATTCTATTTCATCGGTCTTGTCGGCAAAACGCTCGACGACGTATTTAATTAAAGCTAAGGTATCCATAATTTATTACTTCTTCTTTTTCTTGTCGTTGGTCTTGGGAGCGGAAAGCTTTTTGGACTGCTCCATAGCGCCGACCTTTACAAGATAGCTTTTAACCGTCTCGGTAGGCTGAACGCCCTTTGCAAGCCAAGCCTTTGCCTTTTCCACGTCGAT
>JAIDIR010000079.1 GCA_029052615.1 Clostridia bacterium
CCTCGCGCGTACGCGCCGTTTTTGCACGGTAACCGCAGGTATCAAAGCTGCCGCATATTCCCACGCCGCCGTATACGGGAGGGCAGGGGCGGGAGCCCGCGTTCTTAACCGTGCCCACTATGGCGTCTATAATGCCGTCCACGCCCTGCGCGGGTTTAAGCATATACATAGCGCTCATATTCTCGCTGCCGAAGCCCTTGGGCAGAAAGGTTATTTTCACCTGCTCGCCTGCGCATACGTGGGTATGAATTGCCGCGGGGGTGTTGTCGCCCGTGTTCTCTCTGGTTATGGGGTCGCATACCGACTTGCGGAAATAGCCGTCCGCATACGCTGCACGCACCGCGCCGTTCACCGCGTTTTCCAAGGGCTCGCCCGTAAGGAAAACGTCCTGACCAACGTCCAGAATGACCACAGCCATACCCGTGTCCTGACAGACGGGCAAGCCGTCCTTTTCGGCGGTCCTGCAGTTGTCTATAAGCGTTTCCAGCGCAAATTTAGCCGCACCTTGTTCCTCGCCGTCCGCCGCGTCTTTAAGGGCGCGCTTGCACTCGGGCGTAAGGCTTACGCAGGCGGCAAGCGCCATTTTGTAAATTTTGTCCGCAATTTCTTTGGTGTCTATTTTTCTCATACCGCAATTTTAATATATTTTCACCCAAAAGTAAAACGATTTTCGTTTACTTTGTCGGCGGTAATAATGTATAATCTTTTATATGGAAAACGGCGAATACGGAAAATTCCGCATGCAGCTTCCCCTCGGCGCAAAGGCAGGGGGACTGGCGTTCAGCTCTGCGGTCGGGTTCAATTTACTTTTAAGCTTGTTCGCAGGCGTGATAATTGCAATATTCTCGCTTTCGGGAACCGAAGCGGCGAAATATCTTTCGCTGCTCACTTCGCCTATTGCAATTGCAATAGTTTTAACTCTCGCGCTGAAGGTTGCAAAGCAGCCCGCCAAAAAGCTTCTGCCAGTTAAGACCCACCCCAAATACTATTTAATCGGCATTTTAATAGTATTCGGCGCGCTCTTCTCACTCAGTCAGGTAAACGAATATATAATCAAGCTTTTCGAGCTTATGGGTTATCAACGTAATGAACCTTTCGTGCCCGACGTATCGGGCTGGAAGGTCGTGCCCGTGCTTATAGTCGTTGCGGTCATTCCCGCATTTATGGAAGAAATTCTTTTCCGCGGCATAATTCTGAACAACGCTGAAGAGGAGCTGGGCACCGTGCGCGTGGTGCTTATTTCGGGATTCTGCTTTTCGCTCTATCACGGCTCGGTGGAACAGACGGTTTACCAGTTCATAATCGGCTGTCTGTTCGGTTTGCTTGCGGTGCGCTCGCGCTCGCTCGGTCCCGTAATTTTAACACACTTTATCAACAACGCGCTCATAATAATTATGCTTGCGTGCGGCGCCTACGACCAAGCGGGCGAGCTGATTATATCTAACGGCGGTCTTATTGCGCTCTACGTGGTCAGCGCGGCAAGCCTAATCGGCGGAGTGGTGTGGCTGTTCCTCGACAGAAAGCTTTTAAGGCCGTGCAAACAGGGCGGCGTTAAAATCTTCTTTATTTTCGCCGCAATCGGCATAGCCGTGCAGATTATACTGTGGATAGCGGGGTTATTCTTCAATGGTTAAAGTCAATATCGTTTGCGTGGGCAAGATTAAGGAAGAATATTTGCGGAGCGCCTGCGCAGAATATATAAAGCGCCTTTCGCGCTTCTGCAAGCTGGAAATTAAGGAGCTTGCGGAGGGCAGGTCGATAAAGGAAGAGGCTCCGTCCATACTCAATAACGCAAAAGGCTACAAGATTGCGCTGTGCGTGGAGGGCGAAATGCTTTCCAGCCACGCGCTTGCCGACCGCGTGAAAAAGCTGACGGACAGGGGAGAGGAAATAACCTTTATAATCGGCTCGTCGTGCGGGCTTGACGACGTTGTAAAACAAGCTGCGGACTTGCGCCTTTCGTTTTCGCCAATGACCTTTCCGCATCAGCTTATGCGCGTGATTTTGTTAGAACAAATATACAGAAGCTTTATGATAAACGCGGGCAGCGATTACCATAAATAAATTGCCCGCCGCGGCATACAATAT
>JAIDIR010000008.1 GCA_029052615.1 Clostridia bacterium
GTATTTATTTGTGATATAATGAATAAAACTCTATTAGTGGTGGATAAGTGGAAACGACAAAAACTCAGCTTAAAGGTTTTTTAAATAAGTGCCGCGAGGTCAGAAATTGCAAGTTTATCATGGCTACGACCAAGATAAAGGATTTGCTGAAAGCGATAGTCAACAGCGCCGACCTTTACGAACTTTTCAATACCGTAGCCGCCAATTTCGACTATATTGCGGCAAAGCAAACCTGTTTCGTCGAGGCGGAAGGGGGATACGGCAACTGCAAGCTCGTGCTTCCCGACACGATAGGCGACAGGCTGGCTTTCATATTCTGCCTTCTGGTTGAATTTGACCGCAACGATATCAATTTCAACGCGTTTTTGCAGACGTATTATCCCAAGGACGGCAGCTATTACGCAAGCTATCAGCTCTTCTGCGACGAGGTGATAGGCAGTCTGGAAGTCATAATCTGCGACATTTACGCCGCGGAGCTTGCCGAAGGCGAAAATCCCGAGGCGTTGCCCGCACCCGCAATGCAGGCTCAGCTTCCGCCCGCCGCGCCCAAGGCTCAGAGCGCGAAAATCGCGGCTAACGTAAACACCGTGTGTATGTTTATCGAAAGCGAAAAGGAGTGCGTGGAAAGTTCGGGGCTGAACGCCGAGGAAAAGGAAGCGGCGCGCACCATTTTGGAAAGTCTTACCGCTGCGGTAAGGGCGGGGGACGCGCAGAATATAAAGGCGCTCATCTGTGGATATAATTATCTGGTAACCTCTACCGAATTCGTAAGCGATACGCTTTCCGCACTGTTCGAAGCGCTTGGCGATCTGGTCGGCTCTCTATGAATTTCAAGGAAGAAAAATTATCCTCGCGCGTCGTTTACGACGGCAAAATTTTAAAGCTGGAAGTGGATAAAGTCCGTCTGCCCGACGGGTCACAGTCCGTGCGCGAATGCGTCCGTCACTCGGGCGGCGCCGCCGTACTCTTTATAGTCGAAAACAAAGTCGCGCTCGTAAAGCAGTACCGCTACCTGTACGGAAAGGAAATTTACGAAATTCCCGCAGGCAAGATGGAGGAGGGTGAAGACCCCGCGGTTGCCGCAATGCGCGAATGCGAGGAGGAAACGGGATACCGCGCGCAGGTTAAGCACCTTGTGGATATTTATCCGTCGCCAGGCTATACCGACGAAATTATTCATATCTATCTTGCGGAGTGCGGCGAATTTGCAGGTCAGCACACCGACGAAGGCGAATTTTTAACCTGTGAATTTATACAGCTTGAAAAAGTCGTGCAACTGATAGAAAGCGGCGAGATTTGTGATTCTAAAACCGTTACTGCAATTTATAAGTATTTATCAATAAAATAAATTAACGGGGGCTACAAAAG
>JAIDIR010000080.1 GCA_029052615.1 Clostridia bacterium
AAACTATCACGCCGCCGCCCAGCATGCTCTGGGCAAGCTGCGTACCCTTGCCGCCGGGCGCCGAACACAAATCCAGCACGCGCTCACCGCTCTTTACTTCAAGCTTGGGCGCGGCGCTCATTGCGGAAGGCTCCTGTACGTAATACAGCCCCGCGGCGTGGTGAACCGTTTTGCCCGCTTTGTTTTGTGTAACGTAAAAGCCGTTTGGCTCCCACTGCACTTGCGCGAGGGCAAACGGCGATATTTTTTTGAATTCTTCAACCGAAATTTTGAGAGTGTTTACGCGGATTGCCTTGTAGGGCTGTCTGTCGTAAGACGACAAAAACGCCGAAAAGCTTTCACCCAGCACACCTTTCATTCGCTCTGTAAATTTGCGCGGCAGTTCAATCATCTATAATTTTCCTCAGTTCGTCGGGCGAAATTACCTTTACCGTGCCGCTGCTTATTGCGTTGCGCGTGCGCACCGTGTCGTCGGTTTGCTCGCAAACGTAGCAATTGCATTCCGCAAGCTTTTGCGTATACTTGCCGCCGAGCGTGAAAATTGCTTCGACGAGCGGTATCGAAACCTCGATATTGTATTCAAGCTGGCGTGAGAAATTGAATATGCGCCCTTTAAGCTTATCCGACTTGACAAAGTGCCTGCGGTTGACCCTGCTGTAAAACTTGCTGCGGCGCTTGGCGCGCTCGGCTTTTTCGCGGCTGCACTTGTTTTTATATTCGCCGTATGCGGCGGAACTCGGTTTTATTATCTTGTGGTTTGATATTTTGCCGCGCCTGATACGCAGTATTTCTTCAAGCTCGGCGCACGAACAGCCGTGTTTTTTGCAAAGAGCCTCTGTAACGCGCATGGTTGCGTAAGCGTCGTCGGCGGCGCGGTGCGGGGTAAATTCCACGTCCAGATCCTTGGTTATGTATTCCAGACCGAACTGCCTTGAAAAGTCGGCAATCGACGTCATGTACATAAGCTGGCTGTCCGAAAACGTAAAATCGAAGGGCGGCAGATGAAAACGCTTTGTTTCAAGGTCGAGATAGTTTACGTCGTTTAAAGTGGCGTGCCCGAAAACGAGATTATCCCCGTCCTCCAAAAGCTTTTTGATGCGGTCGTAAACCTGCGGAAATACGGGGTATTTTTTAAATTCCCCGTACTCGTAAGGAAGTACCAATCCGTGCTCTCCCCTGCCGTCCGTCAGGTGGAACTTGCCCTTGGGATTGATAAGGATATCTTCCTTTTCTATAATATTGAAATGCTCGTCGCACAAAACGTAGCCGAACGCGCAGATTTTTGCGGTCGTTTTATATACGCTTGCGCACTCTATATCGAAAAACAGTAAGTTCACTTTTTCTTAGGGTAAATGTATTCCATGCCGCCCATATACTTGCGCAGGACTTCGGGAATAAACACGCTGCCGTCCGCCTGCAAATGGTTTTCCAGGAAAGCAATCAGCATTCTGGGAGGCGCAACTACGGTGTTGTTCAGGGTGTGCGCAAACTGGTTTTTGCCCGTTGCGGCGTCCTTGTACCTTATGCCAAGTCTTCTCGCCTGCGCGTCGGTTAAGTTGGAGCAGCTGCCCACCTCGAAATACTTCTTCTGGCGGGGGCTCCACGCCTCGACGTCAAGGCTGCGGTACTTCAAATCGGCAAGGTCGCCCGAACAGCACACCAGCGTGCGGACGGGAATTTGCATGGACACGAACAGTTCGACGGTGTATTGCCAGAGCTTTTCATACCAGTAATCACTCTCTTCGGGCTTGCAGATGACTATCATTTCCTGCTTTTCGAACTGGTGAATACGGTAAATGCCCCTTTCCTCTATGCCGTGCGCGCCCTTTTCCTTGCGGAAGCAAGGCGAATAGGACGTGAGCGTCTGGGGAAGCTTAGCCCCGTCGATGACGGTATTCATAAATCTGCCTATCATAGAGTGTTCGGACGTACCGATAAGGTACAGATCCTCGCCCTCTATTTTGTACATCATGCCGTCCATTTCCTCGAAGCTCATAACGCCGGAAACGACGTCGCTTCTTATCATAAACGGGGGAATACAGTATGTGAAGCCCTTGTCTATCATAAAGTCGCGGGCGTAGGTCAGTACCGCCGAATGAAGGCGCGCAACGTCGCCCGTCAGATAATAAAAGCCGTTGCCCGAGGTGCGCCTTGCGCTGTCGAGGTCAATGCCGTCCAGACTTTCTAAAATTTCCTGGTGATAGGGCACTTCGAAAGGCTTTTCCTTGGCTTCGAGATAGGTGTTCCACTGAACGTTGCAGCTGTCGTCCTTACCTATGGGAACGTCGTCCGCAATGATGTTGGGAATGGACATCATATCCTTTTTGAGCTGTTCTTCAACCTTTGCGCACTCCGCCTCTATTTCGGCGACGGCGTCGTTATTGCACTTGGAAGCAAGCTTGATTTGCTCCGCTTCCTCCTTTTTGCCCTCGCGCATGAGAGCGCCTATCTGCTTTGCGTATTCGTTTCGCTTGGCTCTCCTCTCGTCGCCATCGCGCTGCAATGCGCGCTTTTTCTCGTCCAACGACAAAATTTCGTCCACAAGGGGCAGTTTTGCGTCCTGAAATTTCTTTTTGATATTTGCTTTTACCAGATCGGGATTGGTTCTTATAAGGTTGATATCAATCATTTTTACCCTGCTCCGCTAATATATTGTAAATTATGGAAATATTATACGGCAAAAAATAGTCAAATGCAATTAAATTGAGCTTTATTCTGTTGAAAAAAAACACGCAACGTGTTATAATTATGGGGTAGAAATAAACTCAAAGGGAATTTATGAGCAAAATTATCTATCGCGGAAAAAAGTCTTCATTACAGGAAGCTCCCGAGGGCGAAACGCCGCAGGAAGCTGTCGTTGATGAAAGCGCCGTAAATACGGAAACGGTAAGCGCCGAGCCCGAAATTGCGGTGGTTGACAATCAGCCCGTATTCGAAGAACCCAAAATCGAAAAAAGAGCCGAGCGCAAAAAGAGCATACGCGCGACGGTTGCGAAGCCTGCAAAGCCGCAGCCCGTCGAGGCGGACGAAGCCCCCTCCCCTGCCGCAGACGCGGAAGAGACGGCGGTTACGGTTGCCGACGCGCTGGAACAGGGCGAGCAGCCCGATTTCGTCCCCCATATCGCGGACGGCGAAGTTGGCGAAGCAAAAGAGGAAACCTTCGACAAGGCGAAAATCGTTAAATACTTCAAGCGCCACCCCAAGATGGCGATTAACACCAAGGTTGACAGATTTACGCCCGACCTGAACAAGGGCTTGAACCCCGAACAGGTTGAAACGAGGTTTAAACAGTTCCTCTTTAACGACACCAACAAAAAATATTCCAAGTCGTACGCGAGCATTTTTATAGGCAACATCTGCACGTTCTTCAACCTTTTGTGCCTTATAGCGTTTATAGCGCTGTTGCTTGCCGGTATGCAGGGCGTTACCAACTATCTGGTTATAGTTATAACCGCAGCGAATATCATAATAGGTATCGTGCAGGAAATACGCTCTAAGCTGGCTATCGACAAGCTTTCGATTATGGCGTCCTCCGCCACTAAGGTGCTACGCGACGGCGATATAATAGAAGTGCCGACGAGCGAGCTGGTGCTTGACGACGTTATTATTATGGAGCTGGGCAGCCAGGTGCCCGCCGACTGCATACTTGCGGAAGGCAGCGTGGAAGTTAACGAAAGCCTGTTAACCGGTGAATCGGTTTCAAT
>JAIDIR010000081.1 GCA_029052615.1 Clostridia bacterium
CCCGACCGTTTTTTTTTTTGTACAAGATGTCGCATTTCTTTATGCATGATATTCTATTTGGCTATGTGATTTATATTAGGTAGCAGCGCAGCTGCTACCTGTTTCTGTTAGCGTCATAGCTAACAGAATTTCTAAAATTATTATATTGTGTTTACGAAGTTTTTTCAAGACTTTTTATTCAATTTGATATTTTTTTTCGATATCCACTATTCCGTATCGCCGAAAGCCCTTCCAGAAATTTAAAATTTCAAGGCAGTCGACGTATGCGATTATTTCACCGTTTATAAATCCGTCGGTCGTCGGGCACCTTGTAAGCTCGTCCAGCGACGAAATTAAATACTCGGCTAAGTAGGTTAAAAGTTCTTCTTCAGTAAAAATTCTTTTCGGCACGGCAATCCTCTCTCACGCGTGCATATTACCACAAAAAGAATGTAAAAAACTGTCACAATTTGACGGTTTTTGTTGTCTAAATTGTAATAGACTGATATTCGCAATGAGCAACGTGAGAAAACGTGAAAAGGAAATAGAGTCGCAGCTGAAAAAGGGCGACAAGGATTATACGGCGGCATTTAATAAAATGGTGCCTATTTATAAATTTATCGATTATGCGGATAAAACAAACCACTGCTACGTTATCAGCCTGATTTATAACAGGTCGGTCAACGGCTATACCATAAGAAAAATTACCTTTCTTGCCAGCATGAGCGACAGCACTTTGAAGCGCAACAGAAAGAAATACGTTGAGTGCTTCGATTATTGTCTGAACGAGGTTAATAACGAAATTATTAACGAGGCGCTGAATAATGAGGCGATAAATAACGACGCGCAAATAGAAATTGCCCCGTCTGAGGACGAAAAAGAGTGAGGAAATGAATAAGCCCGCGCGAACGCGCGGGCTTTGGTTTTTATTTGTTATTTCAGCGTTGACCACTTTTTGTCTTTGTCGCTTAAATTGAGCGGCGTGCCGTCGGAAAGACAATAGCCTTCGCAATCCGCAGTGCCCTTGTATTGCCCCTTGACTTCGGGCCACTCCACCCCTATTGTCGGGTCGTTCCAGGCAAGTCCGCCCTCGTCGCCGGGATGATAAAAATCGGTGACCTTATAGCAGAATTCCGCGACGTCAGAAAGCACCAAAAAACCGTGGGCAAAGCCTTCGGAAATATAAAACTGTTTTTTGTTTTCCTCGGTAAGCTCCACGCCGTACCACTTGCCGTACGTCTTGCTGTCCTTTCTCATATCTACCGCGACGTCGAAAACTCTGCCCTTGATTACGCGCACGAGCTTGCCCTGCGGATATTGCTTCTGAAAGTGCAGTCCGCGCAACACGCCCTTTACGGACATACTCTGGTTGTCCTGCACGAAATTCATATTCAGCCCCGCTTCCGCCATATCGCGCTGATTGTACGTTTCCATAAAATATCCGCGGTTATCGCCGTGAACGGCGGGCTGAATTATGTGCAACCCCTCTATTCCGCCGACGTTTTTTTCGACCTTAATCTGTCCCATCAGTATTTAATCTCCTTCAAATACCTTTTAAGTGCGTCCTGCCAAGTAGGTAACGGCTTAAATCCGTTTTCAGCAAGCTTGCTTTTGTCCAGCCGCGAATTGAACGGGCGCTTTGCCTTGCTCAATCCGTATTCCGCCGTCGTGACGGGAATGACCTTTACGCTGCGGTTTGCCTGTCTGAAAATTTCGGTTGCAAACTCGCACCAGCTGATATATCCGCCTCCGTTGGTTGCGTGATAGTAGCCGTATTTCTGCGTTTCTATCATATCGACGAGCAGCCTTGCAAGGTCGTAGGTATAAGTAGGCGTGCCTATCTGGTCGTTGACGACCTTTAATACGTCGTGCGTATTTGAAAGTCTGAGCATGGTTTTTATGAAGTTGTTTCCGTTTTTGCCGAACACCCAGGCTATTCTTACGATGAAATATTTATCGAGAAGGGACGACAC
>JAIDIR010000082.1 GCA_029052615.1 Clostridia bacterium
GCGCTATACATTCTATTAAATTAAATGCAACCTTCAATAAATTCCTCGGTTTCGGACTGAGGCGTAAAGCCGAGAGATTTTTCCACCAGCTCGCCCTTTTTGAATACCGCAACCAAAGGAATGCTCATAACGCCGTAGCGCGCGGCAAGCTCTATGCTTTCGTCGACGTCCACCTTTACGAACTTGGCTTTGCCGTCGTACTTTTCGCTGCACTTTTCCATTACGGGCGCAAGCATCTTGCAGGGACCGCACCACGTTGCGTAAAAGTCGCACACCACGGGCGTATCGCCGCTTATAAGTTTATCGAATTGTTCCGTGTTTACTTTTTCAACCATAATTAAATCCTCTTACTTATTATCCCTCAGAAAGGCGTAAATATCCGCGAACGCGGTCGGAAATATCTGCCCGTCGCTCATGCGCTTTAAATTGCACGCGCCGCTTGCCATTTCGCTTTCGCCGATAACCGCGGTATATTTCGCGCCCAGCTTGTCCGCGTACTTGAACTGCGCTTTAACCGAACGCGACATATGGTCGCACTCCGCGCTCACGCCTTTAAGCCTTAAAGAGTTTGCTATTTCGAACGCCTTCAGGCGCGTACTATCGTCCATTCCCGCCAGATATATTTCCGGCACGGTAGGCTCGGGGAACGCAACCGCCGTGTTTTCCATAAGCAGAATAAGCCTTTCCAGCCCTGCGGCAAAACCAATTGCAGGAACGTTGCCGCCGCCCAGCTCGGAAATAAGTCCGTCGTATCTGCCGCCGCCGCACACCGTACCCTGCGCGCCTATGGAAGTCGAAACGAATTCGAAAACCGTGCGCGAATAATAGTCTAAGCCCCTGACTATATCGGGGTTGACCGTATAATTTACGCCCAGCGCCGAAAGATAGCCCTTGACCTTTTCGAAGTGCGCCGCGCAGTCGGAACAGAGATAGTCTAAAATTTTGGGCGCTTTAGCCGTGATTTTTTTGCACCCCTCTTCCTTGCAGTCAATCATGCGCAGGGGGTTCTTGTCAAACCTCTCCCTGCACGTCGCGCACATATCGTTAAGGTGCGGACGGAAATATTCCTTTAACGCCTTATTGTATTCGGCGCGGCAGGTCTTGCAGCCTATCGAATTTATCTCCAGGCGCGTATCCTTTATGCCCAGCTTATCAAGGAAAGTCGAAGCGGCGAAAATTACTTCCGCGTCGGCATCGGGCTCGGGCGAGCCGAATACCTCTATGCCGAACTGGTGGAACTCCCTCAGCCTGCCCGCCTGCGGTCTTTCATAGCGGTAGCAGGGCGTTACGTAAAAGGACTTCAAGGGAAGCGGCGAATTGACCAGCCCGTTTTCTATGAACGAGCGCGCGACCCCCGCGGTGCCCTCGGGCTTCAAGGTTATGCTTCTGCCGCCCTTGTCCTCGAAGGTGTACATCTCCTTGGTGACGACGTCGGTCGTTTCTCCCACGCCGCGCTGAAAAAGCTCCGTATGCTCGAATACGGGCGTGCGGATTTCCTTTAAATTAAAAACTTTTGCGACCTCTCTCGCCGTGCCTTCGAC
>JAIDIR010000083.1 GCA_029052615.1 Clostridia bacterium
GCAACCGACGGTTTTGGAGACCGCGACTCTACCGTTGAGCTACTCCCCTAAATTTCAACGATAGTAATTATATAATATAAGAAGTTTTAAGTCAACTGTTTTTTTGGAGAAGTATATATGAAAAAGCAATTCAAACTCGGCATAATCGGCTGCGGATTTATGGGCAGCGCTATATTAAAAGGCGTAGTCGATTCCGAGTTTATCCGCGCAAAAAAGATAATTGTAAGTGATACGGACGAACAAAAGCTTGATAAAATAGGCGAAGAATATGGTGTGTGCGTTTCCGACGATAACAAGTTCGTCGCCGAAAACTGCGAATATCTGCTTCTTGCCGTGAAGCCCCAGACTTTCGGTGACGTTGCAAAGTCATTAGAAGGCGTATGCCCCCAGAAAGTTATAAGCATTATGGCGGGAGTAAAGAAGGCGGCGATTAAAAATTCGTTCGGCGTGGGGCTTATCAAGGTTGCGCGCTGCATGCCAAACCTTCCCTGTGCGGCTGGGTTCGGTATGATGGGCGTCGATATGTCCGACTATAATAAAAATACCGACGATACCGATTTCGTAAGCAATCTGTTCGGTTGTTTAGGGCAGGTGCTCAGCGTGCCCGAAGATAAGCTTGACGCGGTCACTGGCATAAGCGGCAGCGGACCCGCTTACACGTTCATTTTTATTGACAGCCTTATTGATGCGGGCGTAAAGCAGGGACTTACGAGAGATGAAGCCAAGCTGCTTGCAATGCAAACTGTTTGGGGCAGCTGCAGTATGCTTATGGAGGACGACAGGCCGCTTTCCGAACTGATTATGAGCGTATGCAGCAAGGGCGGCACCACCATAGAGGCGGTAAAGGTTTTCGAGGAAAACAACTTCCGTGGAATTATATCCGACGCGGTTGCGGCGTGCGTCAAGCGCTCGAAAGAGCTTTCAGAATAATGAAACAGGTTACTTTATATACCGACGGAGCGTGTTCGGGAAATCCCGGCGTAGGCGGCTGGGGTGCGGTACTTATGTATAAGGACTTTGAAAAGCGCATTTCGGGCGCGGAAGAGGCAACCACCAACAACCGCATGGAACTGTTTGCCGTTATAAGCGGTCTGGAATGTCTGAAGGAGCCATGCGAGGTTACAGTGTACAGCGATTCCGCATATACGGTAAACGCCTTCAACAACGGCTGGATTTACGGCTGGGAAAAGGACGGGTGGAAGAAAGCGGATAACAAGCAGGTGCTTAATACCGACTTGTGGCAAAGGCTGCTTGCACTAACCCGTACTCACAGCGTAAAATTCGTTAAGGTCAAAGGTCACGCGGATAACGAATACAATAATATCTGCGATAAACTGGCGACCGACGCAATTAAAAATTTTCAATCGGCATAATCGTTTGCTATATTACCATAATAATATAGTAATGAAAAATACCGAACAGTTTAAAGAACAATGCAAAGATAGTAAAGGGGCGGCAAAAATTGCCGTCAATATTCTTTCTACGGTATTTTTAACTCTTTTAGCGCTGATTTTTGCCGTTTACGGTTATCTTTACAAGGGTTTACCGTTTATTGAAACGCATTTTTCCTTGTTATTGTGGCTAACCGTCGGTATCCTTGCAGCGCTTTTAATTGCATATTTAGTATTTTATATTTTAAGTATGCAGGCGTTTTACCGCTTGATTTTATGCACTATCGTCTGTCTTGACGTCGTTGCTCTCGTCTTTTTTATCGTCAGTGCGACGGGCATAATTTCCAAATTAACGAGTATCGAAGCCTTGCGCGACTACATTGCAAGTTTCGGCGCAACGGCTGTTTTAATATTTATTCTGTTCCAGTTTTTACAGGTAGTTATTTTGCCGATACCGGGCTCGGTTTCGGTTGGCGTTGGGGTGGCGCTGTTCGGCCCGCTGCGCTGTTCGATTTTCAGCTTTATAGGTATATTCTTGGGCTCTGTCGTCGCGTTTGCAATTGGCAGAGTAATCGGCTATAAAGCCGTCTGCTGGATAGTGGGTAAGGATGATTTGGATAAGTGGCTAAAAAAGCTTAAGGGTAAGGACTATCTGTTGTTATCGATTATGTTTTTACTGCCGCTCTTTCCCGACGATATCCTGTGTTTCGTCGCAGGACTGTCATCGATAACGTGGTTGTACTTTATAATAATGATAATAGTCACAAGAGTAATATCGGTGTTTACAACGTCGTTTTCGCTTCAATTGATACCGTTCAATACCTGGTGGGGTATAACAATCTGGATAATTCTTGCCGCGGCTGTCGTTGCTTCGTTCTGGCTCGTATGGAAATATTCGGACAAAATCGACGGATTTATCAAGAGCAAATTCAAGATTAAAAACAGGAAAAATAAACGGTGAAATTAAGACC
>JAIDIR010000084.1 GCA_029052615.1 Clostridia bacterium
ATTTGTTACTGAAAGGAGAAAATTATGAAGATGTTTAAAATGACGACTGGGGGGGGGGCAAGCACTTTTAAGAAATAAGCAAGGTGCCGTTAAGCGCGCGTTGCTTTATATACTCACGCCCATATTCTGTGCAGGACTATGTCTTGGCACAGTTTTTTCATTTTCAAAAACTAATGCAAACGCCGAAGACGTGCCTGTAAAGCAAAGCGCGGCATATCTCGACTTAAACGGTTCGGGAAATATCTTAAACGGTTTCGAGGGTGCGCAGAAGGAATACGTTTATTTCGGCTCGAATAATAACAGCCCGGTCAAATGGCGCGTTCTTTCCAAAGGTACCGACAATAGGTACAGTTCTGGCAATATGTTGCTTTGGGCGGATAAACAAATTTCCGTGGAACAA
Organism: Clostridia bacterium; assembly: GCA_029052615.1. Lineage (GTDB taxonomy): Bacteria > Bacillota > Clostridia > Christensenellales > Borkfalkiaceae > Coproplasma. The sequence continues at coordinate 401 of JAIDIR010000084.1, forward strand.
TTTAACGTTTATCATTTGAACCCCGATTACGGTTTTTGGGGCACAAGTAGACTCCGCGCAAGTCTCAACGGCGGCAATTATTATACAAGTAGCACTAGTATTTCATCTACTTTAGTCGTGGATCCCGATATTTTGAACAATATCAGTGAAACAGCTTCGTGGTATGGTAAGTTGTTTTCGGTGAACGAACAGAAAGCTGTGGTTGCGGCAAGCAGCTACACTACCGATTGCTTTAGTTTTGATACGACTTATACGGGTGTAAACTGGATATTGAAAAAAGAGGGAATTACCGTTAATGCAGACGGAATTAACGGCAAGTACAATGTAAACAGAATAAGTGAAGATCACCCTACGTCTGCCGGTGCCAGTTACGTCACCAGTAATGGCACCGTAAAGGAAACGGGGCAAGGCGATAAATTGTTTTTATTGGACTATTACGACGTTAATAACCCGAATTACGGATTCAGTGACGGCGGCGTAGTTTATGCTAATAAGGTTGCTTCCGCGCTCGGCAGATCTTGGAGCACTTCGTCTGACTGGTACCCCAGTAATCTCGCCGTCAACGGAAGAAATCTTAATAATGTAACCGCTTCGTATTTAAGTTTTACCGATACAAATAATTATTATTGGCTTCGACAGGTTGGGCGCATAGACGCGACCGGTACAACAGCGTTGGGTGTTTGTGGTGCCGGTAATATACAGACTCCGTATCTTTCGCAATCTTGCGGTGTGCGTCCTGCTTTCAATCTGGACACAACCAAGATAGTATACGCAAACAGTAAGAGCGTCAGTGTAAATTCGACCTTTACGGACGTAGCAAGTACTTCGTCTGTAACCACACCCGAATACAAACTGTACGTTAAGTCGGCAGATTACAATACTTATTCGTCAAAAGCTATCGGCGCGATGTCGGTAGACGGCAATAATCTAAAAGTAATATATAATAACCCCGCTAACGTAAACAGTGGTAATATTGTGGTGCTTCTCACCGAAAAAGGCTCTACGGACGGCGCGGTTGCATATCAGGCTTCGGCAACTTTAAGCTCGACTGCGGATGCTTCAAAAACTGCGGTTGCGAATTTTTCATTGTCGGGCATAGATTACAGTCAATACGACACTACGGTTCTGCTTACTTCGGCAAACGAAGGAAACAGTGCAGAAACCGTTTATTGCAGTTACGCTATGGAAGGCAACGTAACCGTACCGAGTGACGTGGAAAATCTTACTTACGACGGTACTTGCAAGTGGGTGGACAGTCTTAGCACCAAGCCCGATTGGTTCGACGAAAATTTACATATCAACGATAACGTAATGACCGTTACCGCAATATCATATAAGTCTATGGCGAAAGACGCAACCTTTACGCCGCTGACGGCAGAAGCAGGCAAAAAGCTTACCGACCTCATAGTGGACGCAGGCGAGTATGAAGTTACTATGACGCTTGACAACGGCTTAAAGTGGGCGGGAAGCAATACGAAGGGTGGCAACAAAAAGTTCAAGATTAAGATAGGAAAGAAACAATCTTCGATAGAGGTGCAATATGCCACGGCGCCTACATACGTTCCCGACAATTTACCTTCTATATCGCTGAAAGCGGGCGGCACGGCAGGCACAATTAAATGGGACGACGGGCAGGTTCCGAAGTCGGGCACTAACTCGTATGATTGGACTTTTACGCCAACAGAAGTGAATAATTACACCACTATAAAAGACAGCAAGTCGTTCACGTTTGCGGCACGCGTAGTGGACACCGTAACGATAAAGTCGTTTAACACTAACGGTGCAACCGTTTACACCAATACCCCTGATACGGTGTTGAAGAGTTATTTAACGGTTGAAATTAAGTACGTATCGTTTGACGAAACTATAGCGCTTGACCCCGGTGACTACGAGCTGCAAATCAACTCCAATAACAAGCTGAAAGCGGGTGACAACAAATTAAAGGTCAAGTATACGACAAGCGATAACAAGACCAAGTACTCGGCAGAGTTCCCCATTTCGGGCGTTGTTGAGCTGAGTTATAAGTCGATAACCAATATCGCACTGAGTGACGACACGTTTACTTATCCCGTTACGGCAAGCGAAATTCTTTCAAAGATTACTTCCGTAGACGTTGAAATGAACGACGGCGGTTCGGACAGTCTGACGGCGGACCAAATCGCGGCGCTTATGGAGCTTGACAGTAGTAGCGATTTGACGGTAGGCACTAAGGACGTAACCTTTAAAATCAAGGATACGGATGCGGAGACCGATTACGAAATTACTATAAACCAGGGCACGCTTACGCCAACCGTTACGTTTGAAGGCTTGACTGTAACGTATGACGGAAGCGCAAAGAAGATAGAGGCAACTGTAAGCGGCTTGCCCGAAGGCTTTATATTAACGCCTGTATATACCGTAACTGGTAGTGCGACTACTTACAATGCGGCGGGATATTCTGATGCGGGTACGTATAATTATTCGGTAACCTTTACGCATACGGATGGCAATTACGCACAGTATACTACGCCGTCAACGGCAACCTTGAAGATTGACAAGGCGACCTACACTATGCCCACGGGATACGACGAAACCAAGCAGGTAACGTATACGGGCTCGGCAATATCTTTGCCCGCGAACTGGATAGACCCCGACACTTTGCCTACGGGCGTAACCGTTGCGTATTACGAAGCGGACGGCACTACGCCGTTTGCGGATAAGACGACTGTTGCAAAGTACACCGTAAAGGCGGTATTCACGGTTGCCGACCCCGCAAACTACGAGGTGCCCGCACCCGTGACCTTGACTTTCGAGATTACGGATAAAAAGACTTACAAGCCCGCCGTAACCTTTAAAGACGGAACGTTTACCTACGACGGACAGCCGCACGTGATAGCAATCGACGGCGAAGTGCCCGGTTGGATAACCGTTACGTATTACAAGGCGGACGGCACGACCGTATTTACGGGTGCGAACGACGTTGCTGACAGCGGCAAGGTCATAGCGCGCTTTACGCACAGCGACCCCGAGTATGCCACTATCCCCGATATGACGGCGACCATAACCATTGAAAAAGCTAAGGTTAATATGGACGGCGTGAAGTTTGAAAAAGCGACCGTTACGGGCAACGGACAGCCGCACAAGTTTGAAGCGACCAATCTGCCCGAGGGCGTGACCGTTGAGTACGAGTATAACGGCGTTAGACAGTCCGACCCGTTTGAATTTACCGAAGTCGGCGGCTACACCGTCAAGGCGTATTTTACTTACGAGGACGAGGACAATTACGAAGAGATTAAGCCTATCGAAGCAACGCTGACCGTAAGCGACGCGGTTGTTACGGAAATCAAAGCCGAGCTTTCGGGAAAGGATTATACAACCGCAAACACCTTGGACGACGTGAAGGCAAAGCTGACGGTAACCGCGATTTATAACAACGGCGCGACGGCGGAAGTGGAGGACTATGAGCTGTCTTGCGAGGGCTTGCGCGAAGGTGGAAACTTTAAGTTCGGTTTGCAGAAAATTACCGTCAAGTATACTGACGAGGAAGGCAACGAATTCAATACTTTCGTTGAGATTGGTGTAGAGAAAGAGAAGGTTGCTGTGCCCACGTTCAAGGGCGGTCTGAGCTACACGGGCGTAGCTATTAAGCCTACGGTGGATAACTTTAACGGCTTTGATAGTGCTTTAATGACCTTCGTTACCGACAAGTTGCAGAGCGGTCTGGCGGTCGGTTCGTACAAGGCAGTGTTCGCTTTGAACGACTACGAAAACTACGAGTGGGCTACTGCAACGACTTTGAAGAAGAACGTATTTGCCGCGGTAGTATACGACGAGGAAATAACGCTTTTGGCAAACGAGGCGGCGGTTGACTGGAGCATATCAAAGGCTGTACTTACCGCAACCAAGACGGACGGTGCACTTCCCGTATTCGCAAGCGATAGCTACGTGGGTGCGTTCAGCGACGTAGTGACTTTGAAGTACTACAAGGACGAAGCTTGCACCGAGGAAATCGCGGCGGCGGATCTGGCGTATGAAACGCAGTACTTCGTTAAAGCTGAATTACTTGATACCGACAACTTCGAACTTGATGCGAGCGCGGCGCAATACACGGTAAAATCTTTCACTTATACCACGCCCGCAAAGGAGCTTACGACGTGGGATAAAATCGTAAGGTTCTTAAAGGCAAACTGGCTGTGGCTGGTGATTGCGGTCGTGGCGTTGGTACTGCTTATCACCGTGATAGCGTTGATAGCGCGCGCGGCAAAGAAGAAGCGCGAGCGCGAAGAACAGCGCAGGCTGGAGGAAAAGGAAGAGAAAAAGCGCGAACAGGAGGAACGCCGCCTGGAACGCGAGGAGCGTATGGCGCGCCTTTCCCAGCAGCAGGCGGCGCCTCAGCCCCAGTATATACCCCAGCCTATGCCGCAGATGATTGGTCAGCAGATGGCGCCTATGGGCGGTCAGTCTATGGCTATGGGCGGCGGCGCTTCGTCCAACGAGATAGCCGAGCTTAAAGCCGAGATATCCGCGCTGAGGGCAGAGCAGAATTCCGCAAAGGAAGTTGCGGCGTTGAGAGCGGAAGTCGCGGCAAAAGAGGTGGCGGCGCTCAGGGCGGAACAGAGCCTGATTATGCGCACCGATCTGAACGCGCTGCACGATAACCAGCTGATTGCGCGTATGGGCGGTGAGCAGGTAATTAGCGGCGGTATATCCCTTGACAAACTGACCGAAATTATCAGGACGGAGGTCAACAACGCGTTTGAAAGCAGGGTAAAGGCGGCGGCGCAGCCCGCAAATGCGGACAATGGTGCGGCGCCCGTTACGGCGCAGGTTCCTCCCGATGCGGTTATGACCACCGTGACGACCACCAAGATTGACACGACCAAGAAGCCCGCGCAGACGGCGCAGGCGCCCGCTCCCGTGAGGACGGTGGTGCGCAACGTCGTGGCGCCCATGCCCGTCGACGACGGCAGGGTGTTTGACGTGGGCGGTTTCTACAAGCCCGCCGACCCGATAACCGATTTGGATATGGACGACAAAACCGAATAATTAAGAAGCCCCGCGCAGGTTGCGCGGGGCTTCTTATTATTACGGAACGATACAAAAAAGGATGATGACTATTTTTTATTGCTTTACTGTTGCAATTGTTTTTCACGTCTGGTAAAATAGTAACGTTCAGTGCAGGCGGAACTTTCGGCATTCACTAAAAAAACTATTAAAGAAAGCGAATAGCTATTGCAATACTTATGAAAACTATACGTAGACAATTTATAGACTGGAAGAAAACGGGCAGAAATTTGCAGCTGCTTCGGGAAGATAATATCGAACTCAGGCGTTGCGTGTGCAATGCGCTGAAACACGATAAAGGCGATTGCAGCGGCGAATGCAGCGATTGCAGATTTGAAATGGATAATCATATTAGCCGCAAGGAGCTTGCCGACGTTTTCGGCGTTTCCGAAAGTATTATCTTTAACTGGGAGAACGGAAGAACGGCAGTGGCTTTGGAGGATATTCTTTTCTATGTCGAAATTTCAAAGAAGCAATTATCAGACATTCTGGTATATATGTAAAATACGGCGCCGTTAATTTTTTATTGCTAAAAACAGCATCAAAATTTAAAAAATGAAAGGAACTTGTAAAATTTGCAAGTTCCTTTTTTCCTGTGCGAAAAAGCGGTACGGGGTAATAA
>JAIDIR010000085.1 GCA_029052615.1 Clostridia bacterium
CTAGTTTTCAAGAGTCGCCTGCTTTCTGGCAGGCACGCCGCCCAGCACCGCGTAATAGCGCTTTTCAAAGCCGCCGTTTTTCATCTGCTCCGAAAGGCGCGCCGCACCCTTGGAGGTCTTGGCAAAAACCATTACGCCGCCCGTAGGTCTGTCCAGCCTGTGCACCAAGCCCAAAAATACGTTGCCGGGCTTGTTGTACGTGACTTTTAAATACCTCTTAATGCAGTCGAAAAGGTTGTCGTCGCCGCTCTCGTCGGGACAGCAAGCCACGTTCTGCGGCTTTAAAACGACTATTATGTGATTATCTTCGTGCAAAATTATTAAGTCTTTTTCGTCCATTAAAATATCCTCTCGGTTTTCTCGCAAGGCGAATGCGAGAAAACGCTGCGAATTTAAGGCGTTGCCCTCTTTTTGCAATAATAAGGGCACTCATATTATAAGAAATTGCAAAAATTCACCTACTGAGGTGCTTGCGCACAAATTGTGTCGCGCTGCGCAAAAGCGCGGTTTTGCTTGCTACGTAAATTATTTTTAAATCCTATTCCCCGTAAAAAGCCCGCTGCAACCGCAGGGAAGCGCTATACCTTCATCAGTCGGCAAGCCTACCTCGTAGGCGTCGTAAGTTCCCGTTCTGTCCTTCAACGTAAGCGACAGAATATTTTTTATTACGGTGGGCTGCAAGCCCGTAGTGTAACTGTTAATGAGCACGAACAGCGGTTCGTCGGCAAGCACCTCCTTGCACGAAAGCACGAAGTCGTATAAGCTGTCCTCTATCTTCCACGTTTCGCCGCCGGGGCCCCTGCCGTAGCTGGGCGGGTCCATAATAATTGCGTCGTACTTGTTGCCCCTGCGGATTTCGCGTTTGACGAATTTAGCGCAGTCGTCGATTATGTAGCGTATGCCCGAGTTTATGCCGGACAGCCGCGCGTTTTCGCCCGCGCGCTCCACCATACCCTTTGCGGCGTCAACGTGAACGACCTCCGCGCCCGACTTTGCGCAGGCAACGGTCGCGCCGCCCGTGTAGGCGAACAGATTTAAAACCTTGATTGTCCTGTCGGGATTTTTCGCCTTTGCGCTCTCTATGAGCGCGCGCATTTTATCCCAGTTGACCGCCTGCTCGGGAAACAGCCCCGTGTGCTTGAAGCCCATCGGCTTGACCGAAAAGGTCAGATCCTTATAGTTGACGTTCCACTGCTGGGGGAAAGATTTTTTAACTTCCCAACCGCCGCCGCCCTTTTCGCTGCGGTGATAGACGGCGTTAATTCCAGGGTGGGAATAAAGGTCGGTCTGCGCGTGCCAGATGACCTGGGGGTCGGGGCGCAATAAAGTCACGCTTCCCCATTTTTCAAGCTTCATTCCGTCGCCCGTGGCGATTATGCGGTAGTCTTTCCAGCAATCGGCTAATCTCATATGCATTCCTTTCTCGTCGATTTCTTTTTCTTGAGGCGAAAAATAAATCCGACGACTTTAAGGGCGTTGCCCTCTTGCCGCATTATATAAG
>JAIDIR010000086.1 GCA_029052615.1 Clostridia bacterium
GAGCTGGTAAAGTCCGCAATGTTTATAACTCTTTAATTTTACAAACTTTGCTTTTTTATACTTTCTTACGCGGTTTAAACACAAACGAGCTTCGTCCTTGGTACCGTACACGAAGGTGATTGCACTTTGCTTTTCCTCCCTCATTTTCGGTACTTTTACCCCGAAACAACTTATGACAAGATTTTTAAGGCTTTCAAAACTAACCGTAGGCGCAACTTTTTTCTGTACTTCACCCATTCCATTGAAACATTTATTCAGTTCTTTAGCAACATCAGCTCCTTCAATTTTTATCTTTTTAAGGCAACGCTTGTATCTGTTATGGAAATAGTTCTGAATAAATTTCGGGAAATCAAACAACGGCGCACTGTCGATTATGACTTTATCAGCCTTTACAAGGTTTTTTGCAAACATATCAAATGCCATATTGCCGCCGAGAGAAAATCCGAGCAAAACCGCAACCTTTTCAATGCCTTTTGACGATAAAAACTCCGCTATCGTGCTCTCTTCGTCTTCTCTTGAAACGTATTCAGAATTCTCATAATGTCCGCTCATCGTAGGAATTACAAAATAATAATCATCCTTACAAAGTTCTACAAGCTTTTCAAGGAAAAACCCTCCAGTGAACATAGGGTGTATAGCCAAGAATACGGGCTTGGATTTATCCCCGAAAGTTTCAAATTTCATATTTTACTCCTTCACCAACGCGTACAATTTCATATCGCGGAGAACGCCGTTTTTGCAAGCATTTTTGCGCATAATTCCTTCTAAAAGGAAGCCGTTCTTTTCCAAAACGCGGCAACTGCCTATATTTTCGGCGAACGGTTCGGCGTATATCCGCACTATATCCGTATTATCGAAAACGTGCTTGCAAACAAGTCGCACCGCCTCGGTCATTATGCCTTTACCCCAATGTTCAACGCCGATATAATAGCCCAACTCCGCCGTTCTGAAATGAATATTTCCCTGCCTGAATACGCCGATACTGCCAACAACTTTGCCGCTATTGACTATTGCAAAGCAAAATTGTTCGTTTTTATCGGCGGAAAGGCACGAATTTATATAGTAAAGCGCGTCGGCTTCAGTATACGGAAAAGGCAAACCGTCACGCAAATTGTCCAAAACTCTTTTATCGTTTAATAGCAGCGAAAGCGCTTTTGCGTCGCTCTCCTGCCATTCTCTTATAGTAACCATAATTATCTCAACTTGTTCAAAATTCGCTCTAATGCGTATTTGCCGTGCTCGTAAGTCAGTCCGCCCTGAAAATATGCTACGTAAGGCGGCTTTACGGGACCGTCGGCTGAAAGCTCGATTGACGCGCCCGAAACGAACGTGCCCGCCGCCATAATGATTTTGTCGTCGTAACCGGGCATATCCCACGGTTCGCACGTAACGAAGCTGTCCACGGGGGATGCGTATTGCACTTCCCTTATAAAGTTAATCATTTTGTCCGCGTTATCGAACTGGATGCAGCGTGTTATATCGTGCGGAACCTTGTCAATCGCGGGATAGTTTATAAAGCCTAGCTTGGTCATTGCCATTCCTATCAGCAACGAGCATTTCAACGCCTGGGCAACCGTATGCGGCGCCGTGAAAAGTCCCTGATAAAAATACTGATAACCGGACGCGTAGGAACCTACTTCAAGCCCGATTGACGGAGCGGTAAATCTGCGCCCGATTTTTTCAATCAATACGCTTTTTCCGACGATATAACCACCCGTGGGAGCAAGTCCGCCGCCCGCGTTTTTTATAAGCGACCCAACGCATATATCCGCGCCGACTTCAATCGGTTCACACTTTTCAACGAATTCGCCGTAGCAATTATCAACGAAAATGCAACCCAAATAGCCGATATTACGCAAATAAGTGCAAATATTACCTATTTGTTCACAGGAAAGCGCGTCACGAAGCTCGTATCCGCGTGACCGCTGAATATAGACCATTTTCACGCGTTCATTAAGTAAGTTTCTTATTTCGTTCTTATCAAAGTCACCGTCCGCCGTAAGGTCGCAACAGAGGAAATTTACGCCGAAGTCCTTTAACGAACCTATTCCCTCGCCCGAAATAACGGGGCGAATGGTATCGTAAGGCATTCCCGATATACACAGCATCGTATCGCCGCCCTTCAAAAGTCCGAACAGCGCAACCGACAACGAATGCGTACCCGACAGAAGATGCGGCGAAACGATACCGCTCTCCGCCTTGAAAACGTCGGCGTAAAGCTTACCGAGCGTATCCCTGCCCTCGTCACCGTAGCCGTAGCCCGTCGTTCCGGCAAAGTGCCTTAACGCAATACAGTTCTCTCTGAAAGCTTTAATAACCTTTTTCTGATTAAAGTAGCTTATCTCATCTACCAAATTAAATTGATTTTTCAGTTCGCTTTCGCACTCTTCTATAAACTCTAAATTACTTATCATTCAAAAGCTCCAAAACTCTGTCCTTATTTGCTTCCTCGGGCTTCAACCAGATAATGCCCTTCAATTTTTTAAAGAAAGTACGCTGCCGTTTTGCATAATGTCGTGTATTTCTTTTAATTATTTCACGCATAGTACTATCATTATCGCCGTTTTTTAAGCCTGCAACCACCTCTTTATAGCCAATCGCCTGCATACTTTGACAATTTTCGTCAATACAGACACTAAGTAGTTTTTGCACCTCTTTAATTAGTCCCGAGTTGAACATAACGTCTACACGGCACTCGATTCTTTTATATAACGCCTCTCTCGGGTAGTCAATCGCCACTGCAACGTACTTGAAACGCGGCTTCAATTCGTCGTGCTGTTCCGACTTCTTCCTTCCGCTTGCCTCGTATATTTCAAGCGCGCGTATCACTCTCTTCGTATCGTTGACATGCAACTTTTCCGCACTTTCGGGATCCACGTCGTGCAGAAGCGAATAAATATATTCCTTGCCCCGTTCTTCAAGCAACGCTTCGTACCGCGCACGAATTGCGGCGTCCGCCTTTACGTTGCCGTATCCCAGATTATATAGAATGGAATTTATATAAAATCCCGTGCCGCCGCAAATAATTGGCGTTTTATTTTCCGAAATCAGCCTTTCGATTATCGGCAATGCGCGTTCTTCGTAATCCGAAACCGAAAAACTCTGTTCTGGACTTACTATATCTATTAAATGGTGAGGCACTCCCTGCATTTCCGCGACGGTCGGTTTTGCCGTGCCTATATTCAGCCCCCTGTAAACCAGTTGTGAATCAGCCGAAATTATTTCGGTATTTAACGCCTTGGCGCAATCAACCGCCAGCGAGGTCTTGCCCGTTGCCGTAGCTCCGCAAATTACGAGGATTGGTTTCAAAATATTTACACCTTCCTCTTAAACATTTTTTCAAGCTCGGTTTTCGTCAGCTTTATGCATACGGGTCTGCCGTGAGGACACTTCAATCCCATATTGCCGTCGAGCATCGAAAAGAGCGTATCTCTTTCCTGCTCTGTTAAAATATCTCCGCCCTTTACCGCCGCCTTGCAAGCCGATTGCGCTATTTTGTCCTTCAAAAGTTCGGTCAAAGTTATATTTTTGAATTCGTGCACGTTGGACAACAAATCGTCAAAGAAGGTTTTAAGGTTGATTTCCGGCAAATCCGCGGGTGTTGAATAAACTCTGTAAGAATTAGAACCGAACGGCTCCACGCTGAAACCAAGCTGCCATATGGTATCCATATTATCTTCCAAAAACTGCTGCTCTTCGTTGTTTACGGTGATTATGTAGGGCACCAGCATGTCCTGACGTGCAAGCTTTCTGTCGTTTAATTTAGCCTTCAAACGGTCGTAAATCAATCTTTCGTGCGCCGCATGCTGGTCGATTACGTAAACGTCGTCCTTTATTTCATATAATAAATAGGTATTGAAAAGTGAACCGCGGAATTTGCACTGGCTGAAATTCAGTTTTTCCTGCTCGGCTTTCAGTTGGGTTTTTCTATCCTCGTTGCCTCCCATGAACGCCGGCACGTTTGAACCGCTGCAAAACGTAAAAGTTTCTTCGGGCTGCTGACCCTCGCGCGGCGAATAATATTGATAAAGCGGCAAATCTTTTTCAGCATCTTTACCGTTAGTAGGCGCCTCGTAGTTTTCGTAAGTGCGGTAATTCGTATCTGTACTTGCGTTATTATCAGGCTTTTTCTCCGCTTTTTTCTCTTTAGAAAACTGTTCAATACCTACGACGTCCGAAAAATCGGTGTCGTAAACTTTTTCCTTGCAAACATATTCGGCACCGTACGTCGCGGGAACGGCTTTATTTTCCGTAGAAACGCTTTCAGTAGGCGCAAAATCGTTATTTACAACAAAGTTAACCGCGTTCACCGTGCCGTCGAGTATAGAAGAAATAACCTTGTAAATACTTCCGTACACGAGCGAACTGTTAACGAAACGAACGTCCGCCTTGTTGGGATGCACGTTGACGTCGACGCTCTCATCAGACATTTCAATAAACAAAACGTAAAACGGATACTGCCTTTTCATTGCGTAACTTGCATACGCGTTGGTGATCGCACTGGCAATAACGGAGTTTACGACATGTCTGCCGTTTAAAAATACGTTCTGGTAAGTCTTGTTTGATTTAAAAAAGTTCTGATTACTGATAAATCCGCTTATCTTTATGTCGTTTCTTTCGGCACTGATTTTAAAGCAGTTAGGCAGATAATTAGCGCCGTATACCTGAGTAATTGCCTCCTCAAGCCCTCCGCCGTACGACTGTAAAGTCAGTTTGCCGTCCACGAAATATTTAAAAGATATATCCGGATAGCCCAATATATAATAAGTTACGTAATTGGTTATATCCGCTTCTTCCTTTTTTTCCGATTTCATAAACTTAAAGCGCACGGGCGTATTGAAGAAAAATTTCGTGATAGAAATCTGCGTGCCGCGCGGCG
>JAIDIR010000087.1 GCA_029052615.1 Clostridia bacterium
CAAAGTATTTGTTACGTAAGGAGAAATATTATGAAGATGTTTAAAATGACGACTGGGGGGGGGCAAGCACTTTTAAGTTCTAAGCAAGGTGCCGTTAAGCGCGCGTTGCTTTATATACTCACGCCCGTATTCTGTGTTGCATTATTATGCGGCACAGTTTTTTCATTTTCAAAAACGGATAAGATAAGTGCAAATGCGGCGGAAAAGGTCGTCGATGCAAGTTGCGTGGCGTTTGCTCACGACGAAAATAAGGTTGCATATTATAACGGTATGCCTGCTTCATCTTACCTTACGGCAGCAGGCTATTACAATACGTTGACTGATACGAATACTAAGTTAAACGTAGTATTCAATGAAAGCTTGTCTGGCAGTTCAGGCACGTTGTCTATGTCGCAAGCTAAGGTAAAGGGCACGAAAGGTGCCTCTATGCTCTATCACGCAACCGTTACGGTGCCTGCACACGCTACGTATGTTGTCAGGTACAATTATGCCTCAAGTATTACTAAAAGTGCCAGTACTTCGACTGATTCAGGTGGTTATGATTCAAACATTTCATGTCTAGGGGACGACTATGTGACGGTCTTGAATAATGCTAAATATGACTGCCAGTTGAATCCTGTAATTGAGGAGGGGATTATAACATTTCCTAGAACGACTAATAATAGACCAGGTACTAAGACTGCAACGGCGAGTATGTGGGATAACGATGACGGCGGTATTATTTATTCCAATGACGAGGATAATGCCAAAGATTTTAAAACCTATTTCCTTTATCATATCGGTATGCGTGCTGGTACAGATAGCTCCAGTGCAAGTAACGGATTTGAAGCGTCGGTTGATATTTCGGTCGAAGTCAAGGAAAAGTGTATGAAAACGCCGTCAAATCTTACGACGACTTATGACGGTAATAATCACTGGCTGGATAGCTTTGCTGCCACAACGGACTGGATAGAGGAAGATTATCACCTTGACCCGAATTATATAACTATAAGTTCTATTACTTACAAGGACAATTTGAATAACCCCGTCAGTCAAATATACGACCCCGCAACTTCTGCGGCAATTCCCGATATAAAAAATGCAGGCGTATACACCGTCGAAATGAAACTTCCCAGCGGTGCGGTGAATCGTTGGAGCGATGGAGCTATCGGCGAAAAGACGTTTACTATTACCATAAATCAAAAGAAGTCGGTACCTAAACCGAAGGTAGACCCGCCGATAACTACAACGCCTTACGAAAGCGCGGGCTTGCCCAATCTGATAACGGACACGGGCAGTACACCCGGTACTTTTGCTTGGAATCAAGGTGAAGTAGCAACGGCGGGCACCAAAAAATACGGCTGGACTTTTACGCCCACGGACAACAATAATTTTACCGTTGAATCCGATAAAATGGAATTGGAATTTTTGGCGCGCGAGTTGAGCGGTATTGCCGTTACGGCGTACAATCCCACGGCAACGGTTTATACGG
>JAIDIR010000088.1 GCA_029052615.1 Clostridia bacterium
GCGGCACTTCCGCAAACACTTCCCTTTCTATAAGTCCGTCGTTTTCCAATGCGCGCAGATTGTCGGTTAAAACCTTCTTGCTTATTGCGGGAATAGTCTTTATAAAATCGCCGAACCGCTGTTTTTCGTTAAATACCAAATTGCGGATAATTAAAAGTTTCCACTTGTTGCCTATCAGTTGTACGGTAGTGGCAATGGGACATTCGGGTAATTCTTCCTTCGTCAGCATAGCGGTTGCTCCTTTTCTGTAAAGTATGGTTATTATACTAAACTTAAAAGACAAAGTCAATAGTTTAAAAACGAAACCAAGTAACTAATCTATTACCTGATAATAGAAAAGTAACGTTATTGCTTTCGTTTTCTGTCTTTGATATACTTCGGGTACAAATAAAAATTCGGAGGTTTATTATGAACAATTTCAAAAAAGTAAGCGTTGCGGAGGAAGCGCGCGTAGAGCTGCACGACCTTTTAGGTCTGACGGGAGCGGAGGTAAGCATTAACGCGTTGCCCGCTGGTGCAAGCGTGCCTTTCGTTCATTCGCATAAGCAGAACGAGGAAATTTACGCCGTGCTCGAAGGCGAGGGCAAAGCGGTTATCGACGGCGAAAGCGTTGCCTTGAAGGCGGGCGACTGGGTAAGAATCGCACCTGCGGCAAAGAGGCAGTTTTTCGCTGCGGCGGATAAGGGCATAAAGTATATCTGCATTCAGGTAAAGGAAAATTCACTCGAAGGTTATACTATGACCGACGCCGTGGTTTAATAAATATGGCAAACAAGTTAGATTTCTTAATCGGAATATTGTGCAGGGAGCGGGGCGAAAGTGTACCCGCTCTTAGCGATTACGATAAGCCGCGTTATTTTCGTGCGCTGGTAAACGTGCGGGCGCCAAAGTCGGCAAGCCAAGAGTTTTTGCGTATTCAGGACGAATACTTGCAGGAGGAGCTGCGGCGTAAGGGAATTACGGATATTGCCGACCTTTCGCCCGTTGCACCCGACATATACCTGTGGAAAGGCGATATTACCACGCTTAAATGCGACGGGATAGTAAACGCCGCCAACTCGCAGATGCTTGGTTGTTTCTGCCCGAATCACGGCTGTATTGACAACGCCATTCACACCTTTGCGGGTGTGCAGCTTCGTCAGGAGTGCGCGGAAATTATGAGGGCGCAGGGGAGAGAGGAAGGTACGGGGCAAGCCAAGATTACCAGGGCTTACAACCTGCCGTGCAAATACGTTCTGCACACCGTCGGTCCTATCGTTTACGGCGAGCTGACGGAAAAGCATGAAAAGCTGCTTGCCGACTGTTACTGTTCGTGCCTTGCTCTTGCCGATAAAAACGGTTTGCAAAGTATTGCATTCTGCTGCATATCCACGGGCGAATTTCATTTCCCCAACGATAGGGCGGCGCGCATTGCCGTTAATACGGTTGACGAATACAAGCGGCAGACGGGCAGCGCAATCAAAGTAATTTTCAACGTGTTCAAGGAGTGCGATTATGAAATCTATGCAAGATTGCTCAAAGCAAATTGACAGGTTGAAAGCGGCTTTGGAAAATGCTGACGCCGTGATTATCGGCGCGGGGGCGGGGCTTTCCACGTCGGCGGGCTTTACATATTCGGGCGAGCGCTTTCACGAAAACTTTGCCGATTTCGAGGACAAGTACGGCTTCCACGATATGTACTCGGGCGGCTTTTATCCATACGCCGCGCTTGAAGAGTTTTGGGCGTATTGGTCGCGGAATATTTTAATTAACCGCTATCAGGACGCGCCCAAGCCCGTATACGACGAGCTGTACGACCTTGTGAAAGACAAGGACTATTTCGTCATCACGACCAACGTCGACCATTGTTTTCAGAAGGCGGGCTTTGACAAGCGGCGGCTGTTCTACACACAGGGCGATTACGGACTTTTTCAATGCTCCGTGCCCTGCCATAATAAGACGTACGACAACGAGCAAATTATCCGCCGTATGGTTGCCGAGCAGAGGGATATGAAAATTCCGTCGGAGCTTATTCCGCGCTGCCCTAAATGCGGAAAACCTATGACTACCAACCTGCGTTGCGACGACACGTTCGTGCAGGACGAGGGGTGGTACGCCGCTTGCGAACGGTACGAAAATTTTATTAAGCAGCACAAGAATAAGCGCGTGGTTTATCTCGAACTCGGCGTGGGAGGGAACACCCCCGTCATTATAAAATACCCGTTCTGGCGGTTTACGAACGGCAACCCGAAAGCGACTTACGTCTGCGTGAACTTCGGCGAGGCGGTCTGTCCCCCGCAAATTCAAAAGCAAGCTATTTGCATTGACGGTGATATAGGCGAGGTATTAAAACAACTTCATAAATAAAATAGCGCCGCGGCGGTTGCCGCGGCGCTTTTAACTTTTCAAACTTATTTGTTTAAGCCCTGCAAATATTCGTGCATTGCGTAGGCAACGCGCTTACTCTGCTCAACCGCTTCCACGACGGTCTTAGCACCCTTGACGACGTCGCCCGAGGCAAACACGCCCTCGCGCGTCGTTTCGCCGTTGTCGGCAATCTTTGCAAGTCCGCGCTCGTTGACTTCCAGTCCCTTGGTCTGGGTTAAAATCATATTGGAAGGTCTTTGCGAAATGCAAATCATAACGCAGTCCGCCTGAATAAGGGAGGGGTTATCCCCCGTCGAAATAATCTTGTGGTTTTCGTCGCAAACGGTGTCCACGAACATAACGCCCTCGTCGGTGATTTCCACGGGCTGCTTGTTGTAAATAAATTCCGCGCCCTCGTACTCGGCGTATTCCTTTTCCTCGTCGCTCGCGCTGTAGTTGTCCGTGCGCACCGTAATCTTAACGTCCTTAACGCCCATTCTGAGCGCAGTGCGCGCCACGTCCATAGCAACGTTGCCCGCGCCTATTATTACCATCGACTTGCCAAGCTGGTCGCGGTAGGCTTCGGGCTTTTCCAAAAAGTGCACGCCGTAGTGCACGTGCCCCAGCGTTTCGCCCTTGATGTTCAGCGCGATGGGCCAGGTAACGCCCGTGCCTATGGAAATGGCTTTAAAGCCGTCGCGGAACAGCTCCTCAACGCCGAACGCCTTGCCAATGGTCACGTTGAATTTAATCTTGATGCCGAGGTGCAGCATAAGCGTCTTGTATCTGTCGACTATCGATTTGGGCAGTCTGAATTCGGGTATGCCGAAGCGGAGGACGCCGCCTATGTCCGACTTGCTTTCGAACACGGTCACGTCGTAGCCCAGCTGCGCCATCTTTATCGAAATGGTTATGCCTGCGGGACCCGCGCCCACTACGGCGACTTTAATGCCGTTGGGCTCCGCCTTGGTCAGCTCCAGACTGTCAACGTATCTTTCGGAAATAAAGTTTTCAATCGTGGAAATTTCCACGGGCTCGCCCTTTAAGCCCCTCACGCAATGCCCCTGGCACTGGTTGCCGTGGTTGCACACTATGGAGCAGACGACCGAGAGGGGGTTGTTGTCGAACAGCATTCTGCCCGCCTCGTCAATGTCGCCCTTTAAAAAGGTCTGAATAAAGTCGGGAATGGGCGTGTTTATGGGACAGCCCGTCCTGCATAAAGGTTTTTTACAGTTGAGGCAACGCTTTGCCTCCGCAATTACGTTATGTGCCATTACAATGCCGCCTTGATTTTTTCAATCATCTCTTGATATTCTTCGTCCGAAAGGTATGTCTTGCCGGGGTTCATGGTAAAGGTGCCGCCCCATTCGTCGCCGCCCTCGTATTTGGGGCAGAGGTGGACGTGCAAATGACATCCCGTGTCGCCGTACATACCGTAGTTCAGTTTGCCGGGCGCAAACACCTTGTGTATTGCCTTCGCCGCTTTGGTAACGTCCGCAAAGAATGCGTTTCTCTCCTCGTCGGAAATGTTGATTATCTCGCTCACGTGGTCCTTGTAGGCGACTATGCACCTGCCCGGTTTGGACTGCTCCTTAAAAAGTATGAGCTGCGAAACGTTCAAATCGCAGATTTTAATGCCGAATTTTGCCAGCGGTTCGCCGCCCACGCAGTATCCGCAATTGCAATCTTTCATAATATTCCCCCTGTTTTTCGTTGTCATTATTTATTCTACCACGCAATTTCACACATTTCAAGACCTAACTTTTATATTTTTTTGTAATTTACGGTCACTTGCGTATGTTATGCCGCATAAGATAGAAACGTGCGCCCTCGGCTTCCTGTTTATAAGTTTTTTTGGCAAAAAGCTTGACGGGGGGGGGGTAAGTGCTACAATGCCTGTATAAATAGTTTCATTACTATAAAAAAGGAGTAAATTATGAGCAAATTCAAAAAAGCGATTATGGGCGTTACCGCGCTCGTTATGGCGTTTTCTATGACGGCGTTAGCCGGTTGCGCGAACGGCAATGACCCCAAGGACCCTTCGGACCCCAACAATCCCAACGGACCCAGTGAAGGCACGCTCGTATCCCCCGCTAAGACGGATACGGTAAAGGTGTTGGAAAGAATACAGACCCAGTCTTTCAAGGCGGCATCCATGCAGTACGCTCTCGATACGAAGAGTATGTGCACCAGCTACGACAGCGACAAGGACGGCAAAATTCTTGAAAACGCTACCAAGACGACAAGCGGCGAACACAACAAGATGTCCGGCAGCGCAAAGATTAACGTAAAGAATTTAGAGCTTGACGCTACTTCGTATTATTTCGAGGAAGCGCTCGACGCGGAAGGCAAAAAGGTTGCCAATACCGAAAGGGAAAGCTACAGCTATATGTTCAGCCGCGGCGGTCACCTTTTCAGCGCGTACGACGAGGGTAAGGAAATAACCGATTTTTCGGACGTTACGCGTCAATATTTCGGCGATATGGAGCGTCCCGCGGCGCTTAAGGCCA
>JAIDIR010000089.1 GCA_029052615.1 Clostridia bacterium
ACGAAATCAATTTTTCGCGTGCAAAAATTCTTTCGCAGAACGTCGAGCGGCTGGGCATAACCAACGCCGCCGTGGTCAGCGAAAGCCCCGAACGCATTGCGGAGCATTTCGAGGGGTATTTCGATAAGGTGCTCGTCGACGCCCCCTGTTCGGGCGAGGGTATGTTTTTAAAGGAAGAAAGCGCCGTAAGGGAATGGAGCGAGGAAAACGTCAGGGCGTGCGCGCAAAGGCAATCGCTCATTCTCGACTGTGCGCAACGGGCGTTAAAGCCGAACGGTTTGCTCGTCTATTCAACCTGTACGTTCGCACCCGAAGAGGACGAAAGGCAGATTGAAAATTTTCTTACCAAATACAAAAATTTTAAGCTGCTGTCAATGGAAAAGCTCTATCCGCACGAGTGCGCGGGCGAGGGGCATTTCGTAGCCCTGCTGCAAAAGACCGACGGGGAGGAAGGCGCGGTAGATTTATTTAAACCGACCTTTACGGATAAAAAAGCGCTTTCCGAATACAGAGACTTTGAAAAGCGGTATCTGCACCGCGCGCCGTATCAAAACCTACATTGCGCTGGCGGCGTAATATATTCCGTCCCCGACGACTGTCCGTCGTTGCCGTTCAAAACATTGCGCGCGGGCGTGCGCCTTGGCGAAATCAAGTCGGGCAGAACAGAACCTTGCCATTCGCTTGCAATGTGCCTTGAAAATACGCAGGCAACCGCCGTGGACGCGGACGAAAAAACAGCGCTTGCCTATCTCGGCGGCAACACCTTCGCCTGTCCCGAAAAGCTATCGGGCTGGGCGCTCGTCACCTATCTCGGCTATCCGCTCGGCTGGTGCAAGGCGGTGGGAGGAATAGCAAAAAACCACCTGCCCAAGGGATTAAGAATTTAAGCAATATAAAAGCGCTCCGCAATCGCGGAGCGCTTCTTTTCATTTTATTTTACTTATCTTCGCCGTCACCGGTTTGCTTATCCTCGGGCTGTTCGCCTTCGGGCTTTGCCTCTTCGGTCGGCTCTGTCTGCTCGGCTTGCGCCTCGCTTTCCGCAGCTTCTTCAACCTGCGTTTGTTCCGTGCTTTCCTCGGTTGCAACGTCCTCGGTAGCGGGGGTATCGCTCAACAAGCTCTCGTCAACGTCGCCTTCGGCAATTGCGGGAGCCTCGCCGTTCGCCTTAACGTACTTCTTAACGTAGCGCTTATTCTTATTGAAGTTATAAGAATTCTTGCCGGCGGTCTTCTTGCGACCGTGCTTCTTGACGAAATCCCTGATAAATATCGCCGCAATCGCAACGAATATCGCCGCAACCAACGCAATCGAAGCCGCAAGCAGCCAAACGTTTACGGGCGTTTTGTTATTGTTCGTATCGTCGTTCGTGTTGTTGTCGGGAACGGTGGGAACGCCTATTATTTCGATATCCTTATCGATTACCGAATAATCAATGAACGCGGACATCGTAAAGTTGCTGTCGTCCTCGACCTTCAGCACGGCAAGGCTTTCTTTATTCTCGCTGTAGCTATAGGAATAACCGGTCTGATTTTTGTCCGCGGTCTCCGCATTGAAGGGAATGAACGCTTCGGAATCGTAAAGCGAGAAGGTGTAGTAGGTTGCCGCGTAGTTATACAGTGTGCTCTTATCGGCTGCAAGCTTTTCAAGGTCGGCTATGCTGCCGTCGTTGTCCGCAAGCTCGCCCTCGATTTTTTCTCTGTAATCGGCAAGTATGTCGTTGGTGTACGCGGTTACAAGCTCGTTATACGAAGCCTGGTCAAGCGAAATGCTGCTGTAATCGAATACCACGTAGCTGTCCGCCGCGCCGTCCTTATAGCTCGACTGTTCGTCGCGCTTGCCGCTCCACAGCTCAAGCCTGTAATTCTTAGCTTCGCTTCCGCCGTGGATATAGAAGGTTACGGTCACCCACTTATCCGCGTACTTTGCGCCCGCCTCGGTGGTGGTGTCAATCGTGAACTGGTAGGGGATATTCTCGGCAGCGCTGTTGTCGTAGCGCAGCTTTGCAACCGAGGTATCAATGCCGTAAACGACTTTGTTCTTGTTTACCTTGTTCTTTTCAAGATAGCAGTAGGTCGTTTCACCGCCCACGCCGCCGTTATATTCGTAAACCTTGCTGTTGCCATTACCGCCCGCAACTAAGTGGTGGGGAGCATAAGCCGTCTTCTGCGCGTTCGCGTAATAGGTTTCGCCCTGAACGAGGTTTTCGAAATTAACCTGCTCGCCGTTCTCGTTATAGAAGCTCTCGTGCTCGAATCTTATATCGTAGTACTTGGAAAGGTTATAGAAATTAGCGTAAAGCTTTCCGTCGCCGTTCTCGTACAGACCGTCCGCTCTTAAAGTATACGCAATATTTTCCTTCTTCTTTGCGGAGGAGGCGCTCTCGTCGGGCTCGCCCTTCAAGATGTTGCCGTTATCGTCGTACCAGAAGTTGTATTTGGGCAGAGCGTAATTGAGCACCTTATTGCCGTCACCGTCGTTTACGAGGTAAACGTTGGCAATCGCGCCCGCGCTCGCCTTAACTCTCACGCTTACCGCAGCGTAGCCGTCCGCCGAAACGGTTGCGGATTTGCCGATATAGCCGTAGTTATAAATCTTATTATCGCTGCCGAAATTATTTGCGGTGTTGACGATAAGCAGGGGCTGAACGCTGTATTTATCGAAATACTTATTCCATACGACGTCCTCGTCGCTTGCAACGCTTATATTAGTAAGCTTGTCGTACCAGTCGCCGTTGTAATTGCCGTTTATAAAGTTTTCCTTGTTAAGAATACCCGCATAAGGGTTGGAGTTGGTCTTGTCGTAATCGTCCTTATCCGCAGTGTTGCCGTTGGGGGCAATGTAAAGGCTGTTGCCGTAAACGCCGTCGTAAGCGGAGGGAGTAGCAAGCTTGTCTTTGATTTCGTTCTTTTCGCCAAGCTCGGTATCAAAGTTGTGGTTGGTGTTCGCCGTCTCTTCGCTGAACGTAAGGGTAGCTGCGCGCGAAGCACCCGAAGAGTAGCCGTACACGTCCTCGTCCAGCGGCGTTAATGAAAGGTTGGTCATTGCCATCCAGCCCGCCGTGTAGGAAGAAGTCGTAGTGCCCTTAATGGTGGTATTGCCGAAATTGACGACGATTTTAAACGTCTTTTCCTCTTCGGAGGTGTTGGAAACTCTTATAAAGCACTTTACCCAGCCGTTGTAAACGTTTTCGTTGTCGCCGATATTCACAAGCGATTCGGTGGTGGAGTCCACGCCGAACTCGGACTTGTTGGTCTTGTCGTCAACGTCAACCACGGTAAATCTCGCCGCGCTCGCGCCGTTCATATCCGAGGTTTTTACCCAGAATGAAATGAGAGCGTACTCGTCTTTTCCCAGCTTGAACTTTTCTTCGTTGGTAATCTGCGCTTCGTAAGCCGCACCCCTCGCGCTGAGAATGACCAGCGCGCTCGTCGAATTGTTCTTGACTCCGGGAAGCTTGACCGCCGTCTTTAACGCGTCGGTAAGCAGGTCGGTGTAGTCGCCTGCCGCTATCTTCCAGTCCTCGGCGTCGGTAATAGCGGTGTGGGTCAAAAGGTCGTCCTTTACGTTAAGACCGTTCTTGCCGAGCTTGTTGGGAATAAACGCGTCGGTTGCGCCGTTGTCAAGCGCGTCGAAGTCGGATTTGTAATCGTTTTTCGCGCTGACGTATTTGCCCGTGCTCGTCTCCTCGACGGTAAGTCCCGCTTTAATTCCGCTTGCGCTTATTTCAAGAGCGTCCTCCGCAGTCGTGCTTGCAAGGTCAATAAAGAAGTGCCTGTCGGCAAAGTTGTTTTCGTCCGTCTTCTCAACGTATCCGCCGTCGCTTCCGTTGGTGTTATAGGTAACTTTGTCCACGCGGAACTCGGTCTTTGCGTCGTCGGGGGAAAGGGGATAGGAAACGTTGGTGCCTGCGGCGAGATCTATTTTTTCGCCGAACGCCGCGCACTTTTCTTCCATTTCCGCTCTGTTCAGGTATTTGGTCAGAGTAACGTCGTCAAAGAAAGCGTAGCCTTCAACCGTGTAAATATCGTCCTGACCCAGTCCCAGAGTAAGCGAAACGGTAGTGTCCGCAAAGTTGCTTGCTTCAACGTAAACGGTGTACTGTACCCAGCCGTTGTTCGCGCCGTCGGTATTCAGCTTTTCGGTGTCGATATTTTTGATAATAAAGCTGTCAAGGCTGTTGCCGCCGACCTGCGTATTTACTTTAATGTAAGCGCCGCGCTCGGACTGTACTTCGGTTCTTTCGGCTTTGGAGCCGTCAAAGTACAAATCGCTCGTCTTTACCCAAAGGGAAATTTCCGCCGCGGTGCCCGCTTCAAGCGTGGTCGTCGTGGAGGAGTTGAAATAACCCTCGGTACCCGTGTAGTAGTTGTTGCGGTAGTTGTGAATCATTAGTACGGAGGTTTCAAGGGGGGTCTCCAGCTTTTCGTCAAGATAAAGTTTTCCGTCCTCGTCCTCGTACGTGGTAACCACGCTGCCGTCTGCGGAATTTATTATTTTTCCCTCGTTGTCATAGCTGTACTTATGAGTATAGGGATTTTTGATATACTCCTTGTCCGTGTCGCTTGCCGTGCTTTCGGTAGCCGCGTGGGGATTTTTATAGGGCATATCGTCCGCAAGCGCGCCGTTGTAATCTTTCTTGTTCTCGTCGTCGCTTTTAAGGTCGTTGTTATCCTTAAGCGTCTGGGGAAGAGTGGTGTCGGTAAGGTATTCCCAGCGCTTTTTGCTCGTGTCTATAACGCCCGACATGGAGGCGGACGAACTGCCGTTTGTACCGCCCGACCAGTTTTCGGGATTGCTTATGGGGTACAGACCCTTGTTGGCGGAATATAACTCGAAATTGCCGTTCTTTATTAC
>JAIDIR010000009.1 GCA_029052615.1 Clostridia bacterium
CTTTTAAATACCGCCACTAAGGGCGGTATTTCTTTTATCTATCAAAATTTTATTGTGTCTATCCTGCTATTTAGTTGTAATTTTTCTTAATTGCTTTTATCTTTTTTGCTTGCTTGATTATAACAAATACACTAAGACCTAATACGTTGTTGCCCCAACATTACTGCAATATAAATGATTGTTGGGCTGTTGCTTTTAAGCGTCTCTTTTTATGGTGTTTACGGTTATTGTTCCTGAGAGACGCGAACGATATTGGTTTTGTTATTCTTGGTTATTCCCAACAAGGAAGCTACGATCAATAACGCCAGCACTGCTATCACGCTGAGTGCCCAAGCAGGTAAGTAAAACAGGAAATCAAAACCGAATCCGCTGCCATACACGTTGATAATTGATATATTTACTTCGTATATTACCACCACTGCCGCAATCGAAGTGAGCAACGTGGCTATTAACAGGGCGATAAAAAACAAAATGAGTATTTGCGCCAGATAGACTTTTATAACGCCGCCGTCGGTCATTCCCACCGCCTTAAGCATCGTGTTAAATCCCCTGTTCTTCTTTACGCTGTACCCCATAAGCACAAACACGTTTAAAATAGTAACGAACACCAACAGCACCGTAAATATTATAAGTACGTACGCCGCGGTTTCATAATACGGGTAAAAGTCAACGTAGCTATCTAAAGCATAATTCGCCCTTGTGTCGATGCCATAAGTGCCGGAAAACCTTTCTTCAAGCGCTTTGTACGTATCAAAAGCCTTGCTAAACGACGGCAGCTGTATATAAATATCATATTGATTGGTGTAACTTCCATCCGTAGTCCAGCCCAAATGGTCGAAAGACTTTTCGCTAATCCAAAAGTCGGCATATCTTTCATTTGCACCGTCATTTCTGAACGGGGAATCCTTCAAAAGCTTACTGTATACTCCGCTTATAGTAAAGTCCTCAAATGATTCCACCGCTTGACTGAAAGATATTTTTTTGCCTACCGCGTCTTCATAGTTAATTCCGTAATAATCAAGCAAATCGGCGGCAACCATTACCTCACCGCGTTCAAGCGACTGTCTGCCTGCAACAAGCGCGCTTTCGCCCCGCTTGCGGCAATACGCTGCCTCCTCCTTCGTTATTATCGCCGTAGAAAGCTCAGTATCGTATACTATTATCTGTTCGCTCGTTTTAGGACTAATATTAACAATATCCGGATTGGTATATTTTACATAGTCATAATCGTGCAGATAGTCCTTGCCGTCTATGGTAAGCGTAGGATATACGATATTATTATGATGTATCATCCCGTTGCCTTTCATATAATAGTTAAGATAAATTATGGACGTGTTAACATAATCCGTAGGCTGGCAATCTTCGATAGCGGCAAGTACCTCTTGACTATGTTTATCCTTTTCGTACGATATGCCAAAGGTTGAATACACCTTTTCACTTGACATTCTTTTCGTTATTCCCAAATCGAACGCAAAAAAAGCGAACAGCGAGCTTATCATACAGATAAGGCTAAGCAAAAAACCGCATATCAGTCCAAACGAACGCTTTTTGTTGGCGACAAGCATACTTATCGGCAAGTATAATCCGTTTAAAAAGCTTTTCATCTGTCACCGCCCTCCAACGATTGTTTGGGTGTGACGTTCAATAGCTTTATAATTTTAACGCGCGAAATGAGCACGGACACCACAGTAAATGCCACGAATGTTACTGCTGGCAGCCAGAACGGAAACGCATGCGAAATTGTGAAAACGGAACCGTATTCAAGTAAGTACCTTGCCGCGAGTAAATTCAAAAATTTATCTACGCCGGCTACCGCCACCGTGCTTAACGCGAGCGTTAAAAGGCAGGAAAGAGCTACGGCAATCAACACTATTAACGCAATTTCTATAAGCAGTATGCCGAAAAGCTGCCGCTTTGTAGAGCCGCAGGCCTTTAAAAGCCCCAACAACGGAGACGCCTCCTCACAGATAATTATAAGTGAATTGGCAATTGAAAACGCCGAAACTATAAAGCATATAGCTCCGATACACAAAGCTACCGCCTCGAATATCGCAGACGTAGCATTCATTTCATAAAACGTATCAGTCAAGTAACTTCTGGTGAGCCTACCTTGCTTAAATTCGCTTTTTAAAATTTTTTCCACTTGCTTAGCGTCGTTTATAACTCTGCGTGCGGAAAAACCTTCCATTTTAAAATAGACGGTTACGTCAGTTATGCCGTAATTTTCGTTAATATATCCGAAATCGGCGTACGCCCGATTAACCTTTTCTGATGAATAAAATCCTACTACTTTTAAATTTATCGGAGGGGCGTCTTTATAATAAGAGTTATTTATATTATAATCGTCGCCTATATTATAGTCGCCTTTGTTATCAATATGTAAAATTACTGATGCGGTGTCTGCGTATGAGCTGACGTCTTCGCTCAACGATAGCGCTTTATCAACCGTGGCAAAGTCGTAAAAATGGCAAACTAAACTATTGGTTTGCAGTTCACCGCATACGTAGTCAACCGTTTTAATTTGCTTTATATCGTGCTGTTTTATAAACTTACTTGAATAGTTGTTTTGCATATTTACGTAAACAACATCGCCGCTGTTATCAAATATCGCAGTATACAAATCGTCCATATTTTTGGTAAACATAACGCCCATATAGACCGTAACGATTATAAGTGCGTTAATTATAGCCAATATAATTATAGAAACGATTGCCTGTACGCGGCTTTTATTCAAATTTTTAAAAGCAAAGCGCGTCTTGTCAAGCAGGGTCATTTTCGTAATCCTCTACTATTTTTCCGTCGCTCAGTCTTATTATTCTGCCTGCGTATTTCTTTGCGTCGTCCTCGTTATGGGTAATTAAAATTACCGTTCTGTCCGCAGAAATGTGCTTTAAATAGTGCAGAACAATTTGACTGTTTTCACTGTCCAGGTTACCCGTAGGTTCATCACACAAAATTATTTTTGCGTCGTTTGCAAGCGCCCTTGCAATGGAAACTCTCTGCTTTTCTCCACCGGAAAGCTGCGACACGCGTGAAAGCGACTTCCCGCCGATTTTAAACGTTTCAAGCAGCTTTAACGCCCGCTCTTTCCTTTCATTTTTGGAAACGCCTTTAATCATGAGCGGCACGCATACGTTATCTTCAACCGAAAGAGTTGGCTCCAGATAAAAGGACTGAAAAACGAACCCTACCCTTTCGTTCCTTAATTTGGAAAGCTGTTTGTCCGTCATAGCGGAAACGTCTTCGCCGTCAATATAGACCTTGCCGGAAGTGGGCTTATCCAACGCGCCCAGCATATTTAAAAGGGTGGATTTACCGCTGCCCGACTTGCCCACGATGGCAATAATTCCAAAGGCGTCGATATTCAGCGATACGTCGTTTAAAGCTTTAACGCCGTTAGGGTATTCCTTGCAGACGTTCTGTAAAGATATCATACTATACCTTCCGTTTAGGTTATTTATTGATTTTATTATATCACGTTACTACGTTATTTGTCAAAAATTTACATTAAAAACTATTGGGCTGCGAAAGAATAAACGCATTGAGAATATTATTCGTAAAATATTTATTGACATTGTCAAGGCTAAAGCTTATTATATAATTATGAAAAGCAATTCGGATTACTACGCTCAGCGAAACAAAAAGAATATTCAGACGATTGACAGAATTCTGGAAGAGGATTTGCCCGCGTTTTGCCTTGATTATTTTCTTGGTATTGACA
>JAIDIR010000090.1 GCA_029052615.1 Clostridia bacterium
GCGGCAACCTTATCAAGATTGACAACGCACTGGGCGGCAAGGTTAAAAAGTACGTCCTGCCCGACGGCGTAGGCGGAAGATTTTCCGAGTTGTGCCCCGTGGGACTTCTGCCCGCGGCGGTTCTGGGCATCGACATAAAGGGTCTGCTTGCAGGCGCGGCTTATATGGACAGCGTTTGCTCCAAACCCGCAATCAACAGCAACCCCGCGCTTGCGTGCGCGACGCTTATGTACCTGACGATGAACGAGGGAAGAAACATTCACGTGCTTATGCCCTATTCGGATAACCTGAAGCTCATTGCCGACTGGTATTGCCAGCTGTGGGCGGAATCGCTCGGCAAGGCGGTGGATTACGAAGGCAACACGGTCAACGCGGGCACGACGCCCGTCAAGAGCCTGGGCGTAACCGACCAGCACTCGCAGGTTCAGCTGTATATCGAAGGACCTTACGACAAGGTTATCACCTTTATTTCTGTGGGCAAGTACTCTTGCACGATGCCCATTCCCCACGGCTGCGAGGATATTCCCGACGTCGGCTTCCTGGGCGGTCACACCATGCAGGAGCTTATTCAGGCGGAAAACAAGGCTACCGCTTACGCGCTGATGATGGCGGGCAGGATGAACTACACCATACATATGCCCGAAATTAACGCGTTCACGCTCGGTCAGCTTATGTACATGCTCGAGTTGCAGACGGCGTATGCGGGCGCAATGCTCAACATCAACACCTTCAACCAGCCCGGCGTTGAAAACGGCAAAAAGGCAACCTTTGCGCTGCTCGGCAAAAAGGGCTACGAGGGGCAGAAGAAGGAGATGGATTCCGCGCCCCGTCTTGACGGCAGATACATGGTTTAAAAAAATTTATTCGATAAGGATACGGGGCGGCGGTTTACGCCGCCCCGCAAATTTTAATTATGCAGTGGTATATAATTTTATTGATTGCGCTTGCGGTCGTTGCGGTGTTTGCTGTGGTGCTCACCCTCGTGCCCGCAATTTTAATACACAAAGCAGTGTTCGGCGGCAGGCAGGATAAGAACCCCGAATTCAAATATTTCACGCCCCAAGATTTCAACCTGACTGTGGAGTGCGTGCCCGTCTATTACAGCGGCACTATTCTTTCCGCCGCGCTCTACTCGGTAAAGCCGGTGGAGGAGTGCGACAGAGTGGTGATTTTTCAGCACGGCTTCGGGGCGGGCAGCGCCAGCTATATGACCGAGATTGCGCACTTTGCAAAGCAGGGCAACGCCGTTTTAGCCGTGGACGCTTACGGGTGCAATAATTCCGCGGGTAAGGGCGTTAAGGGCTTTTACGCGGGGGCGGAGGCGGTTATCGCCGCGTTTATTGCCGTTAAAAAGGACGAAAGGCTGAAGGGCAAAAAGGTAATTCTGGTCGGTCACAGCTGGGGCGCTTATTCGGTTACGGCGGCGTGCGGTACGGTCAGACCCGACGGAGTGGTGGCTATGTCGGGCTTCAACTCGCCCTCGCAATGCGTGTGCGACTCCATGAAGGGTATGGGCGGAATGGTAGGTTCGTACGCGCCGTTCGTGCGCGGCTGGCTGAGCGTAATCAACTTTTTCAAGTTCGGCGCCAAGGGCAATACCAAGGCGGTTAAAGCCATTGAAAAGAGCGGCGTTAAGACGCTGCTTATTCACGGCGAAAAGGACCGCGCGGTGCCTTTAAAGCACAGCCCCTCAAAGCTTGCAAAGGGTGAAAATATCAGCGTTATGATGCTTGCGGACAAGCGTCATAATCCTTACAATACGGTTGCGGCGGAAGAAAAACTTGCCGAGCTTACGGGCGCGCATAAGTTTGAAAGCGAGGCGGAAGCCAAGGAATATTTTGCCGCGTTCGACTGGGCGGCGGTTACCGAAGAGGATGACGAGGTGATGGGCGCAATCGACCGTTTTATCGCAAATGCGTAGTTTTGCTTGATTTTTTGCGCGGCGTACGGTTATAATATAATAGTAATAAGTTTCTGCGCGTTTTCGGGGCAGTTTCAGTTTCGATTGCGGCGGGGAGACGACGTAAGCATACCAAAGGCTCGGCTTTGTAAAAACGGAATTTTAAATTTAAACGCAGATAACAAATCTGAAAAAGTAATGGCTTTCCCTGCAAGGGCTAGCCTTGCTTGCGCAGCTTAAACTTTAGCTGTCCGCCGCGGCACTTTCTTTCGCCGAAGTGTTTGCGGCGCTTAATCAGGCGGAACTTTAACGGCGGTTTAACCGGGCCCCGTTAAAGAACTTTTCGGTTTGCCCGTCCGTATTGCCCGTTTACCGGCGTACGGCACGGAAAGATAATAGGTGAACTAAGTATGTAGAAAGCGCGTCCGAACGACGTAAGACCGGGGTGCAAGTCCCCGCTGCTCCACCAAATATAATGGGGTTATAGCGCAGTTGGTAGCGCGTTTGAATGGCATTCAAAAGGTCAGGGGTTCGACTCCCCTTAGCTCCACCACGGAATAGAGCAAGGCGATTATGCCTTGCTCTTTTTTCGTTGAGATAGGGGTAGGAGAGCGCCTGATGGTTCGAAGACCGCCTACGGCGGGCGCACGAAGCGTAAGCGAAGTACTCCCCTTAGCTCCATCACTAGAAACTAAAACGAACACCTTTAGGTTGCTTTCATATTTACGTAAAGTGCGATGCTCGTTATATCAAGCACCCGCCACAGTACCAAATGCTGTTTTAACACTATATTGTTCTCTTGCAAATTAGCTTTATATGTAGTACAATAAGAATAACGAAATCGGAGAACAATCATGTCTAAACTATTTTCACAAAATACAAAACAAAAGAAAAATATCATTTCAATTAGGGGTCCTTTCAATTTTAAGAAATATCCTGAATTGTTTTTCGATTATATACAATATTTAAAGCTAAAACGAAAGTCATACAAATTCAGCGTTATGGACGGTGACGGACTGGACGTGGGCGATAAGTTTGATAAAGCGGTTAAAAATCAAGAATTGGGGGCAAGGACTTTTGCCGAAAAAGTTTATAATATCTTCAACCCTATAAAACCGTTGTTATATGAACGTAGGAAAGAGTTTGTAGAAAGCACATGGAACGCCGTTTTTCAAAATAAAAGCTTTGCTGAACTAGATAATCATCAAATAGATTTTTTGGTTGGGCTTATTGATTGCGGTTATATTTATGTGCTTAAAAAGAAATATTACATAAAAGATAAACATAACGGCGATAGAGATTATCAGACGATGCAATATATTGATATAGATAAGATGAAAAAGCTTATGCAAAAACGCGCTAAAAAATCAATATTGTAATATTCGTTTTAGGTTACTAACTCTTAACCAGGCTATTTAGGCAGATACGCTTTTAAGGCGTATCAACCCGCGTCAACCGAAGTATAGTAAGGGGCGCGGTCTTTTTTTGTTATGATATGGTGTTTCGGCTAACTCATTTTTGTTTATATTTATTAAAAAGTTTGTCGAAAGATTTATTTTTTTGTCACGTTCTTTGTGCTTTTCAAGTCTTTATGAATAGATATTCTGATTATTAAATAGGAGGTTTTATGACTTTTGATATAAAATGGAGGTTTTTAAATGAAGGAAATGAGGATACATTTTTTTCGCAGGTATGCGAGCTGAACTTGGACGATGAAAGAAGAGGTGTTGTAGTTACGCCGTCTTATTGTGCAGGTATTTATATTTCAAATTTAATTAATGCCTGTAACGTTGAAGAAATAATTGAAGGATATAGGAACTCGGAAGCGTTTAGAATATGGGCGGGAATGACGGGACGCGAGTATATTATTCAGAATAATGTAGATGAGCATGAAAAATATATTTTGTATGATTCAATGGCTTTTCCTGCGTTTTGTATATTAAAGAATGTGCGAACTATGCTTACAGAGCTAAATAAACACATGCAAAACCGAAATTATTGGCGTTGGAGTCCTTGTTCAATTGCAGTGTTGAGGTATGATCGCGATATGATTCATGCGTTAAATGTGCATGAGCTTAATTTTGAGAATATAAGAGAGTATGAAAGTCGAATTCAAAATTGTATTGATTATTATGTTGAAAAATATAATCGTTTGTTGACGTCTGCGTATCGGGGTAAAGACAATAATTTCTACTCTGAATTATGTGATTGCCTAAAAACATACAATAATGGAAAACGTAGATTGATTAAAGAATATTTAAACGAAAAAGGCGGGCGCTGTTTTGCAACGTTTATTAGAAAATATGACGGACAGAAGTATATTTCATTCAGTGGCTTTTTCGATGCTGAGGACAATATAATTTTAAATTGGTTAGGTAGACCCGCGCCTATGCCATTCGTTGCGATAGCAAAATCAATATGTGCGTCGTTAAATGCGATTTTTGTTCCAATAAATTTATATACTAGAAGATATAAAGTTAAAAGTCCGCTGCCATTTTATATAGAGCAGTGGCTTTCAATCAACGACCTGATTGTTCATGGCTATAAAGCTAAAAATTATAAAGACTATTATTCGTGTTGCGAGAGAAAAATTTTTGGATATTTTAATGATAGAACTCCTGACGGAACACTATATGTAAAAATGAAAGTGTGTAGCGAGTGCGGTTTAGGCTTAATCTATCAATGGAGCAAAGGGCATTGTATTATTTTGCGTGACGGATTAAATTGTTAAAAGGAATTCTTGCTATATTAACAGTAACATATTTTCAAAATTCGTTTTAGGTTACTAATTTTCCACCACGAAAAGAGCAAGGCGATTATGCCTTGCTCTTTTTTTGTTGAGATATGGTGTTTCTGCTAACCGATGTTAAATCACCAGCCGCAGCATCGTTAGATATTCGTCTAAGTTTTTAACTTCCCATAGAACTTGAAATAATATTTATATTATGTTATAATTCACAAGAAGCTAATGGAAGG
>JAIDIR010000091.1 GCA_029052615.1 Clostridia bacterium
TTATCACCGTATCGAGAGAGTTCGGCAGCGGCGGCAGGGAACTTGGCAAGAGGCTTGCCGACGCGCTGGGACTGCAATACTACGACAAGGAGCTTATCGAGGAAATTGCAAAAAGCACCTCGCTTGACGAAAATTACGTGACCAAGGTTCTGGAAAAGGGCGGCTTTGCAAACTTTGCGTTCAGCTTTGCGCACAGCCTGCCGCTTTCCGCCACCACCCCCAACACCGTGACCGACGTGCTTGTGGCGCACCAGAAAATAATTACCGCCATTGCCGAAAAGGGCGACTGCGTTATAGTCGGGCGCTGTGCCGACGCCATTGCGGAAAAGTTCAACCCCGTAAGAATTTTCGTGTATGCGGACGAACAGTCCAAAATAAAACGCTGCCGCGAACGCGCGACCGAGGGCGAGGACCTTTCCGACAAGGCGCTTAAAAAGAGCTTCAAGCGCATCGACAAGGGCAGAGCCAAGCTTCACGACCTGCTCTCCTCCACCCCTTGGGGCGAAAAAGCGGGCTACGATTTAATGATAAACACGACCCGCACCGACATCAAAAGCATAATTCCCCAGCTTGCCGACCTGTGTTCGGAGCTGGCAAACAAGGAATGATAAATGTCATCTCAACTATCGCAACAATTCACCTTTAAAAAACTTATAAAATTCGTCTACCCCGCCGTAATAATGATGGTATTCACTTCCGTTTACAGCGTGGTGGACGGCATATTCGTATCCAACTTCGCGGGGCAGAACGCGTTTGCTGCCGTCAATTTAATTATGCCCGTCCTTATGGGCTTCGCCTCCCTCGGCTTTATGATTGGCACGGGCGGCAGCGCGCTCATATCCAAAACGCTTGGCGAGGGCGACGTCAAAAAGGCGCGCGCAATATTTTCCCTGCTCGTATACGCAACCGTTGCGCTGGGCGCGGTTATGACCGTGGTCGGCATATTCACAATGCGCCCGCTTGCAGTCCTTTTAAAAGCCGAGCAGGAGGGCATCTTGCAGGAGTGCGTTTTATACGGCACGGTCAATATCTGCGGCGTAACGCTGTTTATGCTGCAAAACGTTTTCCAGAGCTTTTTCGCACTTGCCGAAAGACCTAAAATCGGGCTTATAGTAATAGTCAGCGCGGGCGTAACCAACGCCGTGCTCGACGCGGTGTTTATTGCGGGCTTCAAGCTCGGGCTTTTAGGCGCGGCGCTTGCCACGGTTACGGGTCAGGCAGTCGGCGGCATAGTGCCCATTTTATACTTTGCAATCAACCGCAAGGGCGTGCTGTATCTGGGCAAGCCGCTTATGAAATTCAAGCCACTTTTAAAGGCGTGCGCAAACGGCTCTTCCGAGATGATGACCCAGCTCTCCCTTTCGGTCGTCAACATACTTTACAACTATCAGCTTATAAGCTTTGCGGGCGCGGCGGGCGTTGCGGCGTTCGGCGTAATTATGTACGTCAGCTTTATTTTCTGCTCCATCTTCATCGGCTATTCCATAGGCGTTACGCCCATTATAGGCTTCAACTACGGCGCGCAAAACCGCAAGGAGCTGAACAACGTACTCAAAAAGAGCCTGATAATTATTGCCGTATGTTCGGCGGCTATGTTCTCTCTTGCAATGGCAATGAACTGGCCCCTGCCGTATATATTCGTCGGCAAGGACGCGGACGTCTTTGCAATGACCAGGCGCGGCTTCTTTATCGTCGCCTTCATATTCCTTATTATGGGATTCAGCATATTCGGCTCGGCGTTCTTCACCGCGCTAAACAACGGACTTGTGTCGGCGGTAATTTCGTTTATGCGCACCCTGTTCTTTCAGGTGGTATGCGTGCTCACCCTTCCCCTTCTGTGGGGAATTGACGGCGTGTGGTCGGCAAACGTCTTTGCGGAAATTCTTGCATTGGCAGTAACGTTTACACTGTTTATGTGTTTCAGAAAAAAATACGGCTATTTTATTAAGGAATAACAAAAGCGCCGCGGCATTTGCCGCGGCGTTCTTATTTCTTTGTTATTAAGCAATAAATAGTAATACTAGTGGGCAAGAGCGCCGAAGTGGGGT
>JAIDIR010000092.1 GCA_029052615.1 Clostridia bacterium
ATACCGCCGAGGTGCTGGACGAAATACTGACCGAATACCCGCAGATTGAGGCCGTGCAGATTCAGCTAAATTACGTCGATTACGACGACCCCGCTGTGCAGTCGAAAAAGTGCCTTGACGTGTGCAACAAGCACGGCAAGCCCGTGATAGTAATGGAGCCTGTCAAGGGCGGCAATCTCGTCAACCTTCCCGCGGAAGCGAAAAAATATTTCGAGGAGCTGGGCAGCGCAAGCACGGCAAGCTACGCCATACGCTTTGCCGCAGGGCGCAAGGGCGTGTTTATGGTGCTGTCGGGCATGAGCGATCTGGCGCAGATGAGCGACAACCTATCGTATATGAAGGACTTTAAGCCGCTGAACGAAAGGGAGATGCAGGCGGTTAAAAACGTGTGCAACGTGTTCAAGGGTATGAATTTAATTGCCTGTACGGCGTGCCGCTACTGCACGGACGGCTGTCCCAAAAAGATATCCATACCCGACCTGTTCGCGTGCATGAATACCAAAAATATCTACCGCGACTGGAACGCCGACTACTATTACAGCGAGGTACATACCAAGAACCGCGGAAAGGCTTCGGACTGCGTAAAGTGCGGCAAGTGCGAAAAGGCGTGCCCTCAGCACCTGCCCATACGCGATTTACTCATAAACGTTGCAAAGGAATTCGAAAAATAAAATGACTGATTTGCAAATCGCAAAAAACAATTTGTCGGGGCATACCATTTGCCTTTGCAAGAACGGCAACTGCATATACAGCGATAAAAGGGGCATTGCCCCCATGATTAACTTTATCGGGCGCGGCGACGACCTGTCGGGGTATTCGGTTGCCGATACGGTGGTCGGCAAGGCGGCGGCTTTGCTGTTCGTCAAGTGCGGCATAAAAAGCGTCTTTGCAAAAACGCTTTCGGAATACGGCAAAAGCGTTCTGGAGCGTTACGGCATTAAATTTGAATACGTTATTCTGACCGAAAGAATTATCAACCGCGAGGGGACTGACGTCTGCCCGATGGAAAAGGCGGTTATGAATACCGACGACCCGCAGGCGGCTTACGAAATTTTGAAAAACAAGCTTACAGAGCTTAATTCGCACCGTAGATAAATAATGAATTAAAACCGCCCCGCGCAGATTGCGCGGGGCGGTTCGTTTTATTAGTTTTGTAAATTTGGAATGTCGTTTACGATAGTGGTGATGGAAGTCTTAATATTTTCAGGTAGCCTTCTATAGTTATAAATGAGTTTTGCTTCTTGCGGTGATAGCGTCGTGGGAACTTCATCCTCAGTAAAAAATTGCGCAAGCGTAATGCCGAGCGTATCGCATAATAACTCAAGGTGTTTTATTGAAGGAACAGTGCCGCGTGAAAATGTGTTCGCCAAAGTAGATTGATTTATGCCTGAAAGTTCGGCAAGGCGGTAAACACTCATATTTCGTTCAAGCCGCAATTTGTTAAGCTTTTTTATTACGTCCATATATCAAGTATTCTTCCTTTGAAATAATTTTACTACAATATTAAACTATATG
>JAIDIR010000093.1:0-278 GCA_029052615.1 Clostridia bacterium
CCGTAAAGCCGTTATTGAAATAGAGGAGTGCGACGGCAGGATAGAAGAGGGCGACACGCCGCTGAGAACGAGCTATCCCAACGCGTGGGTTAATATTACTTACGGCTGCAACAATTTCTGCACGTATTGCATCGTGCCTTACGTTCGCGGAAGAGAGAGAAGCCGTAAGTCGGAAAATATTATTGCCGAAGTCAAATCGCTTGTTGGGCAGGGCTATAAGGAAATTACTTTGCTCGGACAAAATGTAAATTCTTACGGGAACGGCGGCGCCGACGTAC
>JAIDIR010000093.1:288-3123 GCA_029052615.1 Clostridia bacterium
GTACCGTTTTACGAGTTGTTGGAAAAAGTCGCTTTGATTGACGGCAATTTCAGGTTGCGGTTTATGACTAGCCACCCGAAAGATTTTTCGGAAGAGCTTGTTAAAGTTATAGCAAAATATCCGAAAATCTGCCATTGTCTGCATCTGCCTGTACAGAGCGGTTCGGATACGATTCTTGCGGCAATGAACAGACGCTACACGTCGGCGGACTATCTGCGCAAGGTGGATATTTTAAAAAAATACGTTCCCGACTGTGCTATTACGACCGATATAATCGTGGGCTTCCCCGGTGAGACGGAGGATGATTTTAAAGCAACCTTAGAGCTCGTTAAAAAGGTTGATTTTGCTTCTGCATTCACGTTCGTCTATTCACGGCGCGATGGGACGAAGGCGGCTTCGATGCCCGACCAGATCCCCGAAGATATATGTAAACGCAGAATTATGGAGCTTGTGGAGCTGGTAAATGCGCAGACGCGCGTTCATTCGGCAAAGTTTGTCGGGCAGACGGTTGAAGCGCTGTGCGAAGATTTTGACGCTAAGCGCGGATTGTATCTGGGCAGAAACGAATACGGCAGAATGGTCTATTTCGCAAGTGAAAAGGACGAACTTGGAAATTTCGTCAAAGTAAAAGTTAACGAAGCAAACGGCGTATCGCTGTTCGGGGATAAAGTTTAGGGGTATAAAATGGAAATTTCACCTATGATGAAGCACTATCTTCAGATAAAAGATAAGTACAAGGATTGCATAGTTTTTTATAGGCTCGGCGATTTTTACGAAATGTTTTTCGACGACGCAATACGTGCCTCGTCGCTTTTGGAGCTTACGCTTACGGGAAGGGACTGCGGAATGAAAGAGCGTGCGCCTATGTGCGGCGTTCCATTTCACGCGGCGGAAGGATATATCGCAAAGCTCGTTTCGCTCGGTGAAAAGGTTGCAATCTGCGAACAGCTCAGCGACCCGAAAGAATCGAAAGGGATAGTGCAGCGCGACGTTATCAGGGTTGTCACCGCTGGTACGGTGACTGACGATAGCAGTCTAAGCGAAAAAGAAAATAATTATATTTGTTCGGTATTCAAAAACGACAAGACGGTGGCGGTTGCCTGGGCGGATATTACGACGGGTGAACTTTGCGCAAGCGAATTTTCGGGCGCGGACGTCGTTAAAAGCGCGGTAAATCACCTTATGCGGCTGGGCGTAAAGGAGATCATTTCAAACGACGAAATGCTGTTCGCCGCCAAGGATTTGCCCGAAGTCAAAAAAGGGCTGTTGCCGCCTTTTTCATCCTATCTCGGCTGGGCTTTTAATTACGCAGCCGCGCATAAAAACATTTTAACACAGCTGAATACAAAGTCTCTTTCGGCATTCTCTATCGACGGCAAAAACGACGCAATCTGCGCAATCGGCTCGTTAATCGAATACTTAAAAGAAACGCAAAAGCATGCGCTTGCAAACATTGACAGCGTAAAATACGTTTCGCCCGCCAATTGTATGCAGTTGGATATGACGGCGGTCCGAAATCTCGAGCTTGTAAAAAGCATTTACGAGGGTAAGAAGTACGGAACGCTTTTGTGGGTGCTTGATAAGACCTGTACTGGTATGGGCGCAAGGCTGATGTTAAATCTGATTTTGTCGCCGCTGAAAAGTGTTAACGCTATTAACCATCGCCTTGACGGTGTTGAAGAGCTGTACAATGCAACCGTTGTGAGGGTTGGAATAATCGAGCTTTTGAACCAGGTCAAGGACGTTGAAAGACTTACGGGAAAAATATCAAACGATAAACTTGCGCCTATAGATTGCCGTGCGCTTGCACAGTCTTTGCTGGTAGTTCCCAATCTGAAATTCCGCCTTACGGGCTTTTCTTCGCGTGTTTTAAGCGATATATCAAAGGGCTTATACGACCTATCTGAAATTGCAAACGAAATAAATGCGGCAATTATTGACGACAGAACGCCGCCTTCGGTTAAAGACGGCGGTTACATAAAGGAAGGTTATAACGCGCAGCTTGACGAATTACGCAGCATCAAAAAGTCGGCGACCAAGGTGCTTGGCGAAATGGAAGTGAGGGAGCGCGACGTAACCGGTATCCGCACTCTCAAAATCGGATATAACCGAGTTTTCGGATACTATATTGAAGTTTCCAAGTCGTTCAAGGACAAAGTGCCTACGACTTATCACCGCCGCCAGACCCTTGCCAATGCCGAAAGGTACACCACGGACGAGCTTAAACAACTCGAAGAAAAAATACTCAACAGTGACGAACGCGCTTTTCAGCTCGAAGCGGCGCTTTACGCCCAGTTGAAAGATAAGCTTATGCGCGCTATTCCGCAATTAAAGAGCATTGCGGACTCAATAGCAAAGCTGGATGTTTTAACGGCGTTTGCCGAGGTGTCCAAAAGTAACAACTACGTCAGACCAAAGATTGTCGAGAGCAATCAACCTATGATTATCAAGGAGGGCAGGCACCCCGTAGTCGAAGTAATTGCAAAGGAAAAATTCGTTGCAAACGATACGCTTCTTGATGAGGGCGAAAACCGTACTCTCATAATCACCGGTCCGAATATGGCGGGCAAAAGTACTTATATGAGGCAAAACGCCATAATTGCGATTATGGCTCACGTCGGTTGTTTCGTTCCGGCAAAATCGGCGCAGATTCCCGTAATCGACAGGGTGTTCACGAGAGTGGGCGCAAGCGACAACCTTATTTTCGACCAGTCGACGTTTATGGTTGAAATGATTGAAGTCGCGTCCATTTTGCAGAACGCCACCAAGGACAGCCTTTTGATTTTAGACGAGGTCGGCAGAGGAACGAGCACCTACGATGGTTTAAGCATTGCC
>JAIDIR010000094.1 GCA_029052615.1 Clostridia bacterium
AAATTAAGCTGTTGAGGGAAAAGAACGTTTATCCCTATTTTCATATGCTGACGTCAAAGCAGGCTCCCGAAGTCAAAATGGAGGGCAAGGACGTCATTATGATAGGCTCCAACAACTATCTTGGGCTGACTTCCCACCCCGAGGTTATCGAGGCGGGCGTTAAGGCAATCGAAAAATACGGTTCGGGTTGTTCGGGCAGCAGGTTTTTAAACGGCACGCTGGACATTCATCTCGAGCTTGAAGCAAAGCTTGCAGCCTTTTTAAAGAAGGAGGAAACGGTAACTTTCTCGACGGGCTTCCAGTCCAACCTTGGCATAATTTCGGGCATCTGCGGAAGAACGGACGTCATTCTGTGCGACAAGGAAAACCACGCCAGCATTTACGACGGTTGCCGCTTAAGCTTCGGGCGCATGCTCAGGTACAACCATTCGGATATGGCGGACCTTGAAGAAAAGCTTAAAACGGTCGACACAAGCGTTTCGGGCATACTTATCGTCACCGACGGCGTGTTCAGTATGGGCGGCGATATCGCCAAGCTTCCCGAAATCGTTGCGCTTGCCAAAAAATACGGCGCAAGGGTAATGGTGGACGACGCGCACGGCCTTGGCGTTCTGGGCGAGCACGGCAGGGGCACCGCCGAATATTTCGGTCTGGAGGACGAGGTTGACATTTATATGGGCACCTTCTCCAAGTCGCTTGCAAGCATAGGCGGCTATATGGCGGCAAAAAGAGAGGTGTGCGAGTACGTTCGTCACGCTTCCCGCCCGTTCATTTTCAGCGCAAGCATAACGCCCGCAAACGTCGCGTGCGCAATGAAGTCGCTTGAAATTCTGGAGCGCGAGCCGCAGAGGGTAAAGAGGCTTGCCGAAATAAGCAGCTATATGCGCCGCAACTTAAAGCGCGACGGCGTGGATATAATCGACGGCACTACGCCCATAATTCCCATTTACACGTACACGAATATGCGCACCTTTGCGGCGTGCAAGCTTCTGTTCGACAGGGGAGTATACGTCAATTCGGTGGTATCTCCCGCAACGCCCGTCGGCAAGAGCCTGTTGCGAACCAGCTATATGGCAACCCATACCGAGGAGCAGATGGACAAAGCCGCCGCGCATATCAAAGCCGTGCTTAAAGAAATCGAAAACATTACCGACTAATCGGTATAAACTTAACTTTAAAAAGGGATTCCGTTTCGGAATCCTTTTTGTTTTGCCCCGAAATCAAAGTAATTTGAAAAAATTTGTTGACGCGTCAACAAAAATGTTTGACGATGCGCATAATATAGGATATACTGAAAATTGTTGACCAATCAACAACTTTAACATAAAAAGACAAGGTAAAAAATAATGATTAAAATTTTAGTTGACTCGGCATCCGACGTGGAAAAGACCGAAGCGGACGAATTAGGAATATATTTAATATCTATGAAGGTGCGTTTCGGCGATGAGGAGTATTCGGACGGCGTAAACCTTTCGCGCAGGGAATTTTTCGAAAAGCTGATTGAAAGCGCGGAGCTGCCGCAGA
Source organism: Clostridia bacterium (assembly GCA_029052615.1). Taxonomy (GTDB): domain Bacteria; phylum Bacillota; class Clostridia; order Christensenellales; family Borkfalkiaceae; genus Coproplasma. The sequence continues at coordinate 1,525 of JAIDIR010000094.1, forward strand.
CCAGCCAGATAAACGAATACGGCTGGGAGGAAAGCTTTAAGCAGCTCACCGCCGACGGCAGCGAGGTGATAGCCATAACCATTTCTTCCAAGCTTTCGGGCACGTATTCCTGCGCGGTGAAGGCGGCAAAAAAGTTCGGCGGCAAGGTTCACGTCGTCGACAGCATACAGGCGTGCATAGGCGAAAGGGTGTTGCTGCAGTACGCAATAAGACTGGTAAAGGAGGGCAAGAGCGCCGCGGAAATAGCCAAAGAGCTTGACGACAAAAAGCACAAAATTCAGCTGCTTGCCGTCCTGGATACCTTGAAATACCTGCGCAAGGGCGGGCGCATTTCATCGGTTACGGCAATTGCGGGCGAAATGCTTTCCATCAAGCCCGTCATATCCATCGTCAAGGGCGAAGTGAAAATGGTGGGAAAGGCTATGGGCTCTAAAAAGAGCAACAACCTTTTAAACCAGCTGGTCGACAAGTGCGGCGGCATCGATTTCGATATGCCATACGTGCTTGGCTATTCGGGACTTTCGGACGATTACCTGCAAAAATATCTTAAAGACAGCGAGCATCTCTGGAAGGGTAAAACCGATTTCGTGCCTTCGTATATGATAGGCAGCACCATAGGCACGCACGTGGGACCCAACGCAATTGCGGTTGCGTTCTTTGCAAAATAATTTATTAAGATAGGAATTCACGGGGCACTTTTATATTGCAAAACCAAAAAAGACGGACTTTCAAGTTCGTCTTTTCTTTACTCTTTTTAATTTTAAATGTATAATAAAAGCACAAAATATTTACTGTAAGAGGA
>JAIDIR010000095.1 GCA_029052615.1 Clostridia bacterium
GTTATAATAGTCAGCGTTGCCGCAAGCCGAAAAATCTATATTTACCCGGTCCGCATATCCGAATTTCTTTAAAATAGCATAAAGCTCTTTCAATTCGGCAACCGCACTCTTCATGCTATCGTTCAACGCCGCCTTTTCTGCGTTCAGTAACGTTAAGTCCGCATTTTCATAAACCGAAGCTGCCGTATAAAATGAATTTTTTACAGCATCACTATAGCCACGTCCGTCGGCAAATTTATTAAAATCGTGCAAATTTTTTGATTTCAAATATTCGGCAATCAGTTGCTTGTCGGCCCCGAATTCGCTAAGCAGCCCTTCCGTGTAGCCCATATGCGAAACGTCCAGAACGTAGTTTTCGTTTATGGCGGCAAGCGTTTGACAAATTAAAACGGATAATTCAGCCACCACAGCCAAATCGATTGAGCCGATCACTTCGACACCGAGCTGACTTATTTCCTTGTAATTCTTTCCGCCGGTTGCCTGTCTGTAAACCTTTTCATTATAATAAAATTTCTCAGTCGCACCGTTTTCCACGTCAATATGGCGCACAAGTGACAGCGTAACGTCGGGGCGCATCGCCATCAGCTTACCGCTTAAATCAGAAAACGATATAACGTTTTTACCTATCAGAAAGTCTTTGTTGTCCTGATAAAGAGAATACTCTTCAAAGCAACCCGGTTTATATCTTTTGAACCCTCTGTTCTTATACAACCTGGAAAGTTCGTCAACTATAATTTCTTCTCGTTTTGCATATTTCATTTTTCAACTTTCCCGTTATAATCTACAAATTTCTTATATCCGCCACTGCCGTGCGTAATTGCCCTTGAAATGCGCGAAAGCGTCGTGCTTGATATATCCGTCTCGGCAATGATTTCATTGTACGTTTTCCCTTCAAGGAAGAGCTTTGCGGCGTAAGCTCTCTGCGCCATCTGCTCAACCTCCTTATACGTGCACAGGTCGTCCAGAAGTACCTTGCAATCCTCCACCGTATTCAATTTTATAAGCGTTTCGTACAATTCGTTCAAATGCAATTCTGCGTCTTTCATTGTCTCTATCCTCTTGCATATATTAT
>JAIDIR010000096.1 GCA_029052615.1 Clostridia bacterium
ATGTGTAAACTGTATGAACGTATTATGTTTTTATTGTAAATAGCGCGCGAAAATGGTTTCGGCTACCTTTAAGCCGTCCGCCGCTGACGAGGTTATTCCGCCGCTGTAGCCGCTGCCCTCGCCGCACGGATATAAATTTTTTAGCGAAACGCTTTGCAAGTCCTCTCCTCTGACTATCTTTACGGGTGACGAGAAGCGCGTTTCCACGCCCGTCAACAGCGCGTCGGGATTATCGAAGCCCTTTAAGCGCCTGCCCATATCGGGTATCGCGGCTTTGAGCGCCTGCACCGCAACCTTGGGAAGCACCTGCGAAAGGGGCGCGAACGCCGTGCCCGCCGCATACGTCGGCTTTACCTCGCCGAAGCCCGACGAGGGTCTGTCCGAGGCAAAGTCCTTAAACAACTGGCAGGGCGCGCGGTAGGTTTCGCCGCCCGCAATGAACGCGCTCCGTTCAAGCTCGCGCTGAAAGCGGACGCCAGCAAACAAATCGTCCGAGCCGAAATCCGAACGGTGCATCTGCACCATAAGCGCGGAATTGGAATTTGCGCCGTCGCGGGCGCGCATGCTCATACCGTTGACCACCACGCCGCCCTTCTCGCTTGCCGCGGGAATGACAACGCCGCCCGGACACATACAGAAAGTGAACACCGTGCGTTCGTGCGCGTGACTGACCAGCTGATAGTCCGCCGTCGGCAGAAGCTTATAATTTTCTCCGTACTGCGCAAGCCCTATCGATCGGGCAAGGTGCTCCACCCTGACGCCCACGGCAAAGTCGCGCGCTTCCATATATACGCCGCTTTTATTGAGCATTTCGTAGGTGTCGCGCGCCGAATGTCCGACGGCAAGCACGGCGCAGTCCACCGCCAGTTCGGTGGTCTTTCCGCTCTTGACGTTTTCAAGCTGAAGCGAGGTCAGTTTGCCGTCGGCTTGTCCCACGCCGATTAGCTTGGTATTGAACATATAGCTGCCGCCGTTTCCCGTGACGAACGCGCGCAGATTTTGTAGCACGCCGTACAGCCTGTCGCTGCCGACGTGGGGTTTGTTGAGATAGGCGACGTCCTCGGGTGCGCCGAACTTTACGAACAGAGAAAGCACGTCGCGGTTTAGCCCGTCCTTGGTGCGCGTGTTCAGCTTTCCGTCCGAAAACGCGCCCGCGCCGCCCTCGCCGAACTGCACGTTGCTCTCGTCGTTCAAAACGCGGTTGTCAAAGAAGTTGAGGCAGGTCTGCCTGCGCTCCTCCACACACTCGCCTCGCTCGATAATTATAGGTTTAAAGCCGTGCTCGACCAGGCGCACGGCACAGAAAAGCCCCGCGGGACCGCCGCCTATTACGGCGACTGTCGGCGGGTTTTTTACTCTCCCGAACTGCGGCTTTTGCTCCTCCTCCGCGCTTGCAGAAAACGCGATAGAGTACAGCCAGAATATGTTGCGCTTGTCGCGCGCGTCGAGAGATTTTTTTAATATTTTAAAATATTTTACTTCCCTGCCCAGGCTCTTTGAAGCGATTTTCAAAAGGTCGCTTTCGGGTTTGCCGAGGGGAAGCTTTACGTTATCCAAACGCTTAATCATCGTTATCGTAACCGTAGGCTATGCACTTTGCAACGTGCATACCGCTTGCGAACGCCCACGTCAGATTGTAGCCGCCGCAATCGCCGTCCACGTCCAGCACCTCGCCCGCGAAATAGAGATTGGGCACGAGCTTGCTCTGCAAATCGGCGCCGACGTCCTTTGCGTGAACGCCGCCCCTGGTGACCTGCGCGTAGTCGAAGCCCAAGCTACCCTCGACCTCGAGCGTGAAGTTTTTCACCATGCCGGCAATATCTTCGGGCTTGCAACTTTGACAGCGCTTTATTACCGCCCTGCCCAGCTGGTTGTGCAGCGTGCCGCTTAACAGCTCGGACTGCGGATAGCCGAGTTTTGCCTTGCGCTCCACGTCGCGCACGATTTCTTCCTTTGAAACTTCGGGCAGAAATTCAAGCGAAAGTCTGGCACCGTTCACCCCTGCGCAGTATGCGGAAATATAAAATATAGCGTTGCCCGAAACGCCGTAGTCGGTGAATATGACGTCGCCCGACGACGTGCCCAAAACCTTGCCGTCCGCACCGTAAGCGGTAACGTTACATTCGGTGCGTATGCCTTTTAGCGTCTTGATATGCTGCGTGTTGCATTTAAGCTGAACGAGCGACGGTTCGAGAGGCGTTATCTTATGCCCCAGCGACTGTGCAAGCGCGAAACCTCCGCCGTCCGCTCCGAACTGCTTTTGCGCCTTGCCGCCCGCCGCTAAAACTACCCTGTCCGCCGCGAGGCACGAGCCGTCCGACAAGGTGAGCTTGAAGCCCCTTTGAATTGCCGTGACCTTAGTGGAAAGCTTTATGGCAACGCCCAGCTTTTCCGCCTTGCGCAACAGGCAGTCGGAAAGCGCCGAAGCCTGTTTGCCCGCGGGATATATG
>JAIDIR010000097.1 GCA_029052615.1 Clostridia bacterium
CCCTTAAAAAACTGCTCGATGGTAGGTGCGGCGTCCTTTTTGGGACCGATTACGGTGTATTCGTCCACGAAATACTTCTGCTTGTTGCAGTCGAAATAGTTGACGAACCAGAAGCATATCTGAATGAGCGCGGTCGCGGGCATAGTTAAAAGCAATCCCGCGCCGAATGTGAAAAGCGTTGCCACGACGTTCAAAGCTATTATAACCAGCCTTAAAACCAGCGCGTTGGAAAATACGCAGCCCGTGTTTTTGCCCCTTCTGGAAAAGGTGTAGGCAATGGCTTTTCCGTGCTTCATCTTGGCGTGCACGAGCGAAGGCAGCCAGTCGGAGGTGAAGGTGAACTTGACTGCCGAAAGCAACATAAACATTACAGCCAGCAGGAATATTTTGATAAGCACGGGCACGAAGCTGAGCGCAACGAATACGACCGCCCACATCAACGTTCCGCAAAGTATGTCGTATACGAAAGCGATGGGCGCGTAAATGGCGGCGTAAATCAGCGCCTGCTTTAAGTTTTTGAAAAGCGTTAAGGTGAAGTAGGACTTGGCGTGCATCGCCATTTTGTCGTTTACCAGCGCGCCCGTAACGTAGTCGCCGACGGCTGCAAGGAATTTATAGATGAGGTATATAACCCCGATGCACACGCCCGCAACCGCAACAAGCCACGCCTTTTCTTCAATCAGATGGCGGAAGGAGCTGAGCGCTTCGCGAACCGCCAGCAAACCGTCGTGCATTTCCTCGGTGTTCAGCGAAATTATATTCGCCCACAGCTCCGAAAAAGTGGTGTTAAGCTGTTCGTACTGCGCGGTGCCCAAAATGTTGTTGAGCGTGGGTATGACTACCGCACAGCCCAGTCCAGCGCAAATGGCAATTATTATAAGTCTGTAAACGAGCACCTTATAAGTGGTCGCGAAATTATCAACGAATACGTGAAATGCGTGCTTGAATTCCATAGTGTGTAAGTCCTGATTAGTATTGTTTTAGTTCGCAGATTTTTCCTACGGCTTTGCCGCCGTTTATTACCAGGTATAGGTATGTGTTGTCCGCATACCGTTTAAGCGTGCCGGGGTTAAAAAGCGTAACGTTGCCGACGATTCTTTCAAGCGGCGAGTGGGTGTGCCCGAACAGCGCAACCGTGCAGCCTTCCTGTTCGGCTTTGTACGCAAGGCGGTCGTAACCGCTCTTCACGCCGTACTTATCGCCGTGGCAGGCAAAAATTTTTACGTCCTCAATCTGTAATATAAGCTCGCTTTCGCCCAGCCTCGTAAAGTCGCAGTTGCCGTTTAAAAGGTAAGTCTTGTCGGGGAACTCCCTGCGTATAGCCTGTCCGTCGGACGAGGTGTCGCCCAAATGAATTATATAATCGCTTTCGGCAAATACGGGAAAAAGCTTTTCCACTGCGGCGATATTGTCGTGCGTATCCGAAAGGACGACTACCGTTTTCAAAGCTTGCTCCTTAAATCGCTGAGCGCGCGGAAGCGGTGGGAGACTGAGTTTTTCTCATCCTCTGTCGCCTCGCCGAACGATTTGCCCAAATCGGCGGAAAAGAACAGACTGTCGTACCCGAAGCCGCGCTCTCCTATCTCTTCAAAGAGTATGCGCCCCTCGGTAAAGCCCTCGCCGAATACCGCCCTGCCGTCCTCGCCGATATGGCATACCGAGCAGGCAAAGCGCGCGTTGCGGTGGGAAACGCCGTCCAGCCGCTTCAATAAAAGCGCCCTGTTTTCGGCGGAGCCGCCGCCCGAAAAGCGGGCGGAATATACCCCCGGCGCACCGTGCAGCGCGTCCACGCACAGTCCCGAATCGTCCGCAAGCACGGGGCATTTAAGCTTGTCGTAAACGGCTTTTGCCTTAATAAAAGCGTTCTCCTTAAAGGTCTTACCGTTTTCTTCCACGTCGCCTTCAAAGCCCGCTTCCCTCATAGTCACGAGTTCAACGCCCTTAAAAATTTGCTTAATTTCCTCGATTTTATGCGCGTTTCCGCTTGCAACAACTATTCTTTGGGGTAAGCCGTTCATATTCATAAACATATTATATAATACGGAATTTAAAAAGTAAAGCGTTTACCATTTAAGGTCGTGCAGTTCGCCCCTGACGTTAAAATTTTTAAAGTCGAGCTGCCGCAGCGCCTCGTAAACGGCTATTGCAACCGAGTTGGAAAGGTTTAAGGAGCGCAGCTCGCCTATCATGGGTATGCGCAGACAGGTATCGGGGTGCTTTATCAAAAACTCCTCGGGCAGCCCCTTGGTTTCTTTGCCGAACACTAAAAAGTCGCCCTCCTTAAACTGCGCGTCACAGTGGCGCTTTCTGCCCTTGGTGGTGTAGAAGTAGAAGGTGCCGTCCGCGTTTGCGCCTGCAAGCTCTTCAAAGCTGTCCCAGTACGTTATGTCCGCGTACTGCCAGTAATC
>JAIDIR010000098.1 GCA_029052615.1 Clostridia bacterium
ATATAACACCTTGCAAAAAAAGTTTGTCTTTCCGCACTTTAAAAGGCGCGGAATTTTCATACCCTATTATTTTAATATAAAACGGGGCTTTTGGCAACTGATTATCACCAAAGAACGGATAAAAAAATTCATTATTATAAAATTTTTGCAAAAACTTTATATATAATAGTTTTTTTGCGCGCATACGGGAACGCGCGCAGGAACGTGAGGAAGAAAATCTTGAAAAAAATTAACAAAAAAGCCGTCTACGGCGGCTTGGGACTGGGCGCGGTAAACGGACTGTTCGGCGGTGGCGGCGGTATGATAGCCGTCCCTATTCTTGCGGAAGTGCTGGGCTATCCCAGAAAGCAGGCGCACGCAACGGCAATTTTAATAATTGCGCCCGTCTGTGCGGTCAGCGCCATAACTTATATTCTTAACGGTTTCGTGGATTTGCCCGTGGTAATTCCCGCAGCTATCGGCAACGTTGCGGGAGGACTTTTAGGCGCAAAGCTTTTAGGTAAGCTACCCAAAATTTGGGTGGATATCGTCTTTATAGGTATAATGCTTGCCGCGGGCATCCGCATGGTGATAGGTTAAAATGGCGTTTTTAATCTATCTCGCCGTCGGCTTGCTCGCGGGTATTTTGGGCGGTATGGGAATGGGCGGCGGCACCATTTTAATTCCCGCGCTTACCATATTTTTAGGCGTCAACCAGCACGTCGCGCAGGCGACCAACGTCATTGCGTTTCTGCCCATGGCTGCGCTCGTTCTGCCCGCTCATAAAAAGAACGGGCTTTTAAGGACGGACGACGTCTGGGAAATCGTGATACCCGCTCTTATAACCACCGTGCTCGCGGGCTTAATTATGGCTGCGCTGCCCACGGACGTACTCAAAAAGCTTTTCGGTATTTTTTTGGTGGCGCTTGCGGTAAAACAGCTCTTTTCGCTCGTTACGAGCTTTCAGAAGGCTTGATTTTATCCGCGCGAAAACAGCTTTTTAAAGGGGCGTGCGGATACCATTTCCATACCGTAAAACGCTATAATGGCAAACGCGGAAACAACGCCGCCGCACAGTACTATTTTCCACACTGCGGGCAGAATTCCGTCGAACAGGGTGCCGAAAAGGTGCCCGAACGCGCACGCAAAGGCGCATATTAAAACGCTCTTAACTAGGTAACCGAAGTAATTTATATCCGGGCAGTTCTTCTTTAACAGGTGCAGATTGAGCGCCGCCGTAATTACGAAACTCATCGTCAGCCCGACCATATAAGCGTTTATGCCCAGCAGCCCCGTAAATATCAGAATTATCGCTATCATAGCCACGGCGCCTGCAAAGAAGTATATAAGCGTGCGCACCTCGTAGTTCAACGAATTAAGTATGGTCGTCGTAATCATCGAAATGCACATCGGCAGCATCATGAACGAAAAACGCCTTATCACGACGCCGCTCAGCTCGCTTGCGTAGAACAGTTTGCCTATGTCCTCGCCCAGCGTAAACATAACGGGAATGAGCACGGTGGCAATCGCAACGGCGGATTTAAGCGTTCTTTCAATGTCGCGCCGCAAAAGCTCGGTGCGCTTTGCATAGAAATTTTCGCTCATTTCGGGCGCAACGACCACGGCAATCGAGCCAATCAGCGAGTTTGGAATAAACAGCATAGGCACGCTCATGCCCAAAACCGTTCCGTACAGAGCCAAAGCTTCGCTGCTCGAATAGCCGCACGCACGGGATAAAAGGGCGGGCAGGAACATTGCCACGCAAGAATTCAAAAGCGAAGTGGAAGTGCGCATTGCCGTAATGGGAAGCGAAGCTTTCGCCACGGGCTTGAACTGCGACTTGGGATTTACGAACTTGCCGCCCTTGATAAAATACCACCCGAGAGATACGGCAAAAGAGAAGATATAGGATATGAGAACGGCAATTATCGCCGCCCTCGCGCCGTTTTTAGCCGTTGTTGCAAAGCTTATAAGCACGCAGCCGCAGGCAACCATAACGGCGTTTTCCGCAAGCTCAATAATGCTGTACGGCAAAAACTGCTTGTTTCCCCAGAACGAACCGCGCATTATCGCGTATATGGAGGTAAGGATAAGCCCGGGCAACAGCCACAGGAAAATATCCACGCAATCCCTGTCCGGGAACAGGAAGGAGTAGAGGTCACGCGCAAAAAACAGCACCAGCGCCGCAGGAATGGTAAATAAAAGGGTTAAAAGCACGCCGGAGGAAACTACCGCGTGCTTTCCCTTTGCGTTGCCCGTCGCCGTATTTTTTGCTATAAGGCGCGAAACGGTAACGGGAATACCGCTCGAAGCCGCCGTTAAAAATACGGCGAATACCGAAAGGCAAATCTGGTAAATTCCCAGCCCCTCGGCGCCAATCGAGCGCGACAAAATAATTCTGTAAACAAAGCTCAGTATCTTTTCAATCGTCGAAAAGACGGTGACCTGAGCCGCCGACTTGTAAATATTGCTCTTCATCAACAATATTTTACAAACCGAAGTTGCCGAATATTCACAAATTTTGTCGCATTTTAATATACTGTTATTATGTTTTCGCTCGTCATGGAACAGGGGAAATACCTGCGCGTAAGGGGGCGGGTAAAAAAAGAGGATATAATTTCGGCTTTTTCGTGCCCCGTGGGCGACGTCTTTTGCGGTGCCGTTATAGAAATTTCAGCCCCAAAAAGGTATTGCTACGCGCTTGCGGGCGATACTTACGCCGCGGTTGCCGCGCGCGAAAGGGTAGACGAGCGGGAATTAAGGGAGCTTAACTTTAATAAAATCATATATCCGACTCTCAGAATATGGTTGCCGTAACACCATTCGGGGCGGCGGCATATAAATACAGT
>JAIDIR010000099.1 GCA_029052615.1 Clostridia bacterium
TATCGTTATCGGGCGTAAAATACCAGGTATATTCGTTTGCGCCGATTTTGGGAGTTTGCGTTCGCCAGCTGAACGAACCCTCTGTACCGCCGTCTGTGGCGTTAGTCAAGGTAGGCAACGAACTCGGCATATAAACGGGAGTGTCGTACGGATTTGTGACTGATACCGCAGGGTCTGTTTTACCCACGGTTATGGTAAACTGTCTTGTGCCCGTGCCGTCGTTGTCCGCCCACTTCAAGCCGGTATTAAGAGTCATAGTCACCAAATAGGTGCCCGCTTCCTTAACGTTATCTTTTGTGACGGCACTTTCTACACCTTTGGTATTGGTATACACAATTGTCGGAATCATATAGTCCGTACTGTTGTATATTTCCAGATTGAGCCATTCGGGTTTTTTGGTACTCAGATTGTCTATCCATTTGCTTTCGCCGTCATAGGTCAGCTCGTCGATATGCCCCGGCGCGTCCATCGTCGCGTTTTGCGCAGCCGCACTAAGATTCAAATGAAGCGCGGGGCGTACGGAAACGGTAGTAGCGTTAACACCAACATTCTGACAATCATCATATCTAATTTGCATTACAGAATATGGATTAGTTGCAAGTCCCGAACGCGTCCAGTACCTTTCCGGATTTTCAATACTGTCTGCCGACAACTGCCATAAGCCGCCGTTTTTATTGAACGTTGTTGCCACGCTGTTATCTTCAATAGTATTATCATATATTTCATAGACGCTGGGCAGCCAAAGCTTATCGCCAAGCCAGCCAGTTCCGATATATTTACCAGTGTTATTGCCCGCCCACTGAGGGTCGTTCTTCATCTTTTTTGCAGTGCTTTGCCAGCTTACTGCCGAAGGCGACACTATATAACTTGCAAGCGCGCCAGTGGTGAACATTTCCCAGGGATTAGAGTTGTTTGAAGTTGCCGTGTAATTGTTTGCCTTAGGCGTAACTTGAGTAGCTGCACCACTTCCGTACGAGCCGTAATACGTGCCGCCGTTATTAAGCGTGACTACTCTAATCTTACTCGTTGAATAGTTGTTACTTGAAGGGTTGGTATTTGAGTTATTATTATACGTGCCGTCAGAAAACGTGTAGGTCGTGGAATTAGTTGAAAGAAAAAGTGTCAGAATAGGACCCTGTGTAGAATTGGATAAATATGCGGGTATCCAGGTGATTTCTTGAGTGCTAGTAATATTTTTGGTATTTCTACCAAAGTTTACCACCGTGTTGCCGAAGTCTGCCGAAGTTTTAACGTCGCCGTTATTGACACCGTCAATCATGGCATCAATATTTTTATATCCCGCCTTTTTGGCAAGCTTATCGAGGTTGAGCCTGTCAAACCTACCCTTCGATAAGTCGTAAATGTTGCCAATTGCGTTAGTGCCCGTGGGCAAATTATCCGCGGTATATGCGCTGGCGGTTACCTTGCTATCCGTTTTTAAAAATGAAAAAACTGTGCCAAGACAGAGTCCTGCACAGAATATGGGCGTGAGATATAA